>NZ_CAMVDO010000011.1 GCF_947166265.1 uncultured Fibrobacter sp.
GTCGGGCTCATAACCCGAAGGTCGCAGCGTTCAAGTCCTGCCCCCGCTACTAAAAGAAACCCGTCCTTTCAAGGACGGGTTCTTTTTTTGACTTTCGCATCAGCAGGGATTTTCTTTTCATTCTGCATTTTATAAATTTACCTCGTATTATGTCACGCCTTACTGAATCCGAAGCTTTAGACTTATTCTTAAACGCACCGCTCGACGAACTTTGCGCACGCGCCGACGCCGAAAAGGAACGCCGCCACGGCAAGTCCGTATACTGGGTGAACAACCGTCAGATCAACTACACCAACGTGTGTGTGTTGCACTGTAAGTTCTGCGCGTTTTCGAAGATAAAGAAGGATTCTCCTACCGCCTACGACTGGGACTACCCCACCATCCGAAACAAGGCTGCCGAGGCGATTGCCGGTGGTGCCCGCGAGTTGCACATCGTCGGTGGACTCCACCCCGACCACCCCTTCGACTACTACATCGAAATGCTTCGCAAGCTGCGCGTAGAATTTCCGAAGGTGAACCTGAAGGCTTTTACTGCCGTCGAGATTTGCCATTTCGCAAAGATTTCGGAACAGACTCCGCTACAGATTATGTCGACGCTTAAAGAGGCGGGACTCGACGCACTCCCCGGAGGAGGAGCCGAGATTTTGGTGCAGGACGTGCGCGACCAGATTTGCCCCGGAAAGGAAACCGGCGAAGAATGGCTCGATGTTCACCGCGCCGCCCACAAGATCGGTATTCCGACAAACGCGACGATGCTATTCGGTCACATCGAAAAAATCGAGGACCGCATTGCGCACATGAAGATGTTGCGCGACTTGCAAGATGAAGCACCGGGATTTTTCGCCTTCATTCCGCTCGTGTACCACCCGGAACATAATGCGCTGCATAAGATTGTTCCGAACATCACCAGCGAAGAAGACATTCTGCGGACGGTCGCCGTTGCAAGACTTTTCCTCGACAATTTCCCGCATATCAAGGCCTACTGGATTCAGATGGGAATTGAAACCGCGATGAAGGCGCTCCACGCCGGCGCATCGGATTTGGACGGGACGATTATCGAAGAGAAAATCACGCACGCCGCCGGCGCCACGGTTCCCGTGGGCATGAGCCCCGAACGCATGAAGAGCCTTATCTTAAATGAGGGGCTCGAACCGGTCGAAAGAGACGCACTTTATGAAAGATTCTCTTAACGAGAATCTTTCCTTAGACAAGGAGAGGCTATGCCCCTCCTAAGACCTTCCTTTTCCAAATGCAGCGTAGATTCTCTTAACGAAAAACGTTCTAAAACAAGGAGAGGTTCAGCGCCGACTTCATACCTAAAGGTATTAACAAGAAATGCCCCGCGTTCGCGGGGCATCTCCTTCATCCACTATATAGGAGCATTGGATGTTAAGTATTAGCGGGTTACGCGCACCGTCTGGAACTTGCTACCCTGCTTGATCATGTAGATTCCAACCTTCTGGAACTTGGCAAAGAGAGCTTCTGCAATAGAGGCGCCGTTTGCGACATCGACTTTACCGAGCATACGGCCCTGCATGTCGAACACCTGGAGCGTCTTGCCAGCGACATTCAGGCGCAGATTAGCTGCAGCCAATGCCTGCGGGTCTTCACCTTCGGAAGCAGTGGTGAAGACCAGCTTGACGTCACTAATCTTGACTGCACCTGTAGCTTGTCCCAAGTTGAAGGCAAACTGAGCGGCTTCATCAGTATCTTCTTCCATAGCAAAGATAAATGTGTATTCCTTTTCCGTAGTGGAGATGTCAAATTCCTTAGTGGCGTATGAACCCCAGGGGTCTACGGATTGTTGGAAATTAACTTCAATCTTGCGATCTACATCAGCGCTAGCCTTAAAGGACAACTTGTACTTCATGCCCTTATCAAGAGCCAGATTGTACTGAACAAGCTGCGGCTGGTAAGTTTCTGTACCAATAGTGGTAACGTTAACCGTAGCCGTGCCACCAGAAACAGAAGTCTTTGCAGCAGAGTTACCCCAGTTTGTACCCTGACCCAGGAACCAAGATGCATCTTGGCTTGTAGAAATCACGCTGCCGCTCGGGAAATTACCATCCTTAAGAAGGTTCACTGTAGTTTCGCCAACCAATTCAAACTTGGCGACCACAGACTTTTCCTTGTCCATGGTTACAGAAATGGTTTCGGTAGAACCGGTAGCACCTTCCCAACCCACAAACTTCCAGCCTTCGTTGGCTTTGGCGGTGAGCTGTACAATTGTGTTTGGAGCATAATAGTTAGCGTTCGGGCTCTTTGTCACAGTACCTGCAGCAGCCGGAGATGCAGTTACATTGAGGCCAAGTTCATCGGCACTGCCACCGATTTTCAGCAGATTCTTCTTAACTTTAGCATAACCCCTTGCAGAGCCCGTATTTCCGGTGTAGGATTCAATTTTCATGGAAGCAACTTCATACAGTCTACCCATCTTCATACCCGCTTTAGCCCATTCGCTGAAGTGCTTGGAAATAGAAATGGTACCCTTGGTGCGATGCTGGCTCGTATTCGACGGGATGGACCAATACTGCTTAAAGGTGCTGGTACCCGAAAGAGAAGGTTGATTAATACGGTCGGTAGTATAGAAATCGTAGTCAATACCATCAATCTTTGCAGAACCCCACTTTTTACCACCCGAGGTAGGATTGTAGCTTCCGCGATCCTGGACAATATAGTATTCAATTTCATCGCTGAAACCACCACTGGGAATGTCCTGCTTGTCGTAATAGCCCCAGCCATAGACACTGACATACTTCACGTTGTCAGAGGAGTTCCATTCCACTTCAAATTCGGCGGTAATATTACCCACATTCTGTACGGTAACAGTGGAGTTAGCCCCCCAACGCTTTCCGGAACGGGCCAACATGTTGATAGTACCACTCCATTCAACTTCGAAAGCACCACCATTTTCGGTGCTTGGGTTAAGCGTCATAGTTGCGTTACCGGCACCATTCTGGCTCCAGAGTTCGTAATCATAGCCTGCGCCGCTACCAAACTTCTGGGACGTGCCATTAGAGCAGTTTAGAGTGGTCTGCCCCCAGGAAATGGATGACGAAATTGCGACCATGGCAAAGGCTGTTGTTAAAAAATTTTTTACACTCATACTTTTCCTCTCAAGGGGTTATTTATACTCTCTTTTAATTTATACTATTCTACATAGGTTGTCAAGCACTACTGGATAATTCCGTTGTAACCTTTTACAACAGCTACAACAGGTAAAATATTCCCTTTTTCTGGCAATTTCAAAAAGACTCTTTTTTAGACAACCCATAAAAACATTCTTTTATAAAGCAAAAAATCCCCGCTGCAACAGAATGCAGCAGGGATTAATGTTTTGAAGCTGATCTAGAACAAGCTTCAGTTTATCCTATTGCTCTTCGCTTTCGCTAGGAACACCGATCTGCTGTTCCGGAGAGTCTTCGATCTTTTCGACAGAATCGTCGTCGACTTCCACGCCTTCGACCTTGTCGAAGGTTTCCTTAGCCTCGGCGCTATCCTGTTCGATATCCTCGACGCTCGGGAGTGCGGTAGCATCTTGCACCACATCGCCTTCGCGCAGGCTAATCGCCTTGACACCCTGGGCGTTACGGCCCGTGAGGCGGATATCGGCAGCCTTGATACGAATCACCTGGCCTTCGCGGCTGGTAATGATCAAGTCATAGTCGTCAGCGACACTTTCCACGAACACGGCTGCGCCGACCTTGTCGGTCACGTTCAGGTTGCGAACGCCCTTGCTTCCGCGACGGGTAATGCGGTAAGTCGAAGGTTCGCTACGCTTGCCGTAGCCGTTTTCGGTGATGGTCACGATCTTGTTGCCGGCCTTGAGCCACAACAGAGAAATCACTTCGTCGCCTTCGGCCAAGGTAATACCCTTCACGCCGTGCGTGCCGCGGCCCATGGCGCGGAAGCAACTGATCGGGAAGGTCACGGCCTGACCGTTCTTGGTCGCAAGCATCAGCAAGTCCTTCGGAATCGGACGACCTTCGATATCTTCGGCGTCTTCGGATTCCTCGGCGATGGCGGCCTCGGCAGCCTGTGTTTCGGCTTCAGCATCGGCTTCTTCGCCTTCGGCAGCCTGGCTGGCGTTGAATTCTTCGGCGCTCATGCCGACGAGCTGAACCTTCACCAATTCATCATCTTCGTCGAGGCTGATGGCGTTCACGCCGGCCTTACGCGGACGGCTGAACAAGGTGAGGTCCATCTTGTTGATGACCCCCTTCTTGGTCGCAAACACGAGGCAGAAGTAGCCACCGAACTTGCGCACCGGCACAATTGCCTGCACCTTTTCACCTTCGGTAAGACCGATGAAGTTGATAATCGGGCGGCCCTTGCCGTTGCGGGTTCCTTCGGGCAAGCGGTAGACCTTGGTCCAGTAAGCACGACCCTTGTTCGTGAACACCAACAAGTAGCTGTGAGTGCTTGCGGTAAAGATCTGTTCAACGTTGTCTTCTTCCTTGAGTGTAGCGCCGATAATGCCCTTACCGCCGCGGTTCTGCGCCTTGAAGGTATCAATCGGCAAGCGCTTGATATAGCCTTCGCGGCTGAGCGTAATCACCTGTTCTTCTTCGGCAATCAGGTCTTCGTAATCGTAGTCATCGACAGCGTCTTCGATAGAGGTACGGCGATCGTCGCCGCACTTGTCCACGATGGCGTCAAGACGGTCGAGCATAATCTTCACGCGGCGTTCGCGCTTTTCCAAAATGTCCTTCAAGTCGGCAACGGTAGCAACGAGTTCGTTGTATTCGGCTTCCAACTTTTCGATATTCAGGCCGGTAAGCTGAGCGAGGCGCATGTCCACGATAGCCTGCGACTGGATTTCATCGAGGTTAAAGCGGTTCTGCAAAGAGGTCTTCGCGGCTTCGGTCGTCGGGCTCGACTTGATAATCTGCACCACTTCGTCGATATTCTGCGTTGCAATGCGCAGGCCTTCGATAATGTGGAGACGGGCTTCGGCCTTGTTCAAGTCAAACTGCGTGGAACGCGTAATCACTTCCAAGCGGTGATCCACATAAACCTGGATGAGTTCCTTAAGCGTCAGGAGCTTCGGCAGGTTGTTGACGAGCGCCAAATTGTAAATGCTGAAGGTGGTCTGCAGTTGCGTGTTTTTGAACAAATTATTCAAAACGACTTCGGCGACCACATCCTTGCGCATTTCGATCACGATGCGCATACCTTCGCGGCTAGATTCGTCACGAATGTCCGTAATGCCGTCGACGCGCTTGTCCTTCACGAGTTCTGCAATCTTCTTACAGAGTTCGGCCTTGTTGACCATGTAAGGAATTTCGGAGACGACAATGCGCGGCTTGCCGCGGCTATCCACATCGATTTCGGTACGGGCACGCACGCGCACGCGGCCATGACCCGTCAAATAAGCATCGCGGATGCCCGCGCGGCCACAAATCACGCCACCGGTCGGGAAGTCCGGACCGGACACGTACTGCAAAAGGTCTTCGCCAGAAATGTCCGGATTTTCAGCCACCGCATGAATGGCGTTTGCAATTTCGCGGAGGTTATGCGGAGCCATGGAAGTCGCCATACCCACGGCGATACCGGTGGTACCGTTTACGAGCATGTTCGGGAGAGCAGACGGCAAAACTTTCGGTTCTTCCAAAGATTCGTCGAAGTTCGGGCCCATGTCCACGGTATCTTTTTCCAAATCTTCCAACATGAGCGCACCCATGTTGTTCATCTTGGCTTCGGTGTAACGCATAGCGGCAGCGCCGTCACCGTCGATAGAACCGAAGTTACCTTGACCGAACACCAGCGGGTAGCGCAGCGAGAAATCCTGTGCCATACGCACCAAGGTTTCGTACACGGCAAAGTCGCCATGCGGGTGGTACTTACCGATCACGTCACCCACGATACGGGCGGACTTCACCGTCGGCTTGTTCGGCACCACGCCGAGCTTATGCATACTGTACATCACGCGGCGGTGCACCGGCTTAAAGCCGTCACGCGCATCAGGGAGTGCACGAGCCACAATCACGCTCATGGAATAGCGCAAGTAGCAATCCTGCATGTCCTTTTCAATCAAGGACCTGATTTGCGAACCTGGTACCAATTCTTCTGACATTAGTTTTCCTCTATCATTTCATTTATTACTTCTAAACTTTCTTCGTCGGTCTGGTCGATACGGTGGGGCGTAATCGTCGCGTAGCCCTGATTCAACAGATAGTCGTCGCTATCCTTGGGCTGTTCATCCCACAGTTTATCGCCATCCAGTTGCCACAGTCCATTTTCGTGGGAGTAGTGGTCAGTAAACATTCCAAGAGCCATCTTGGTAGCCTTAAAGCCTTTAAAGGTTTCGGCGGTAGCCTTTGGAAAATTCACGTTCCAGAAAACGCCTACGGGAATCCGTTCGAACAGACGGTCCCTGACCACCTTCACGGCAAATTCCTTCGCCGTTTCGAGCATGTTGGCGGTTGTGCCTCGGAGCGAAAGCGCAATGCCCGGCACACCCCAAAGAGCCGCTTCACGAGCTCCTGCGACCGTGCCCGAATAAAGCGACGACACGCCGGAATTTTCACCGAGGTTGACACCCGAAAAACACACGTCAAACGGCCTCTGGTCTAGCCCCGGACCACCCCCCTCGGTGGTAAGCCCATAGGCTGCAAAATGACCCACCGCAAACTTTACGCAATCGGCGGGAGTCCCAGACATCGAATACGCCTCGATCGCAACATTCTCCGCAACCTTCACCTTTTTGACCGAAAGTCCGCGCCGAACTGTAAAGGCGTGACCTACCCCGCTCTGCTCCGTTTCGGGCGCAAAAACGCACACATCCGCATAAGGGACAAGCGCACACGCCAAAGCGAGCATATAGCCACTCTGGATTCCGTCATCATTTGCGATGAGGACACGTGTCTTCGGGTAGTCTTGCATGTAAGATAAAAGATAGAAAAAAAGGGGGCAGGCCTCAGGTTTAAGGCATCAGATTTTAATAAAAAAGAGGCCCGAAATACACCTTAAAAAGCACCCCCTTAAGCGCCTTTACCGAGGACTTTTTTCGAGCGTTTTCAGTAACGAATCGAGGCGCATGGTAAGCACTCCCGCGCCCCTCCAACACAAGTGATCGTAGTCATAAGCGACATCGCCAAGGTAATCGTGTTTTCCCATCTTATTTTCGTCCATCAGCACAAAATTTTCATTTTCCAGACTCAGTTTCTCTAAACGTTCCTGGAGCATTTTTGCCGTGGACCGACGCATTCCATGTCGCCCATAGCTGCCTGTATTTTGGTAATACGGGCTCAACGGGAAAATGAGGCCAACCACAACAACATTGTGTTGCTCCGCGATTTTCAAAATCCGGTCTAGTTCAGCGAAATTAGACTCGTAGCGACGACTGTCATCGCTCCAGGCGCTATCCACCAGGACTTCTGCAAATTCTTTTCCGTTCGACAACCAATCCAAAACACAAAAGCCATTTGTCCAGCCCCTATTCGAACGTACGGAAGCAAAACCCCTACGGGATTCCGCAATTTCAGACACGCGGGCAACAAACAAACTATCCACTCCCTCTCGCCAGAATTCATGATTTGCATCATACACAAAACCAGGAGCCTCCCCCTTGTTCCAGGCCATGCTTTCTCCCGGTTCGTACTCCCCCCACAAATCAAAATCGAGTCCAATCACCAGGTACTTAAGATTTGTCACCTGAGGCGAAACATATTTTTCATAGAGTTCTTCCACGCAATGCAAATCACAGGGAACCGCCGCTAAATTGATTGCAAACAAACTCATTTGGTTTGCAGCAACCCCCATCTGCATGTGTGAATTTCCTAGACACACCACTTCCGCCGAATCGCGGTACATCCACAAGAGAGGAATTCGCTGCGCCAAGAATTGCGTCGCCTGTCCATTTTCCGAATAATAAAGTCCCAGGCTATCGTAATCCCAACGCACATTGGCGTTACGTTCATGAGCCCAAAAAGCAGGATGCCAAACTTCCGTGCCTTCGACAAGCGAAAGCATTTTAGAGGTATTCGCATTGACAAGCACAATTTTTCGATGAGCGCCATTTGCATCGACAAGTGTCGCCACAAAAAGTGAATCCGACCCGTTCACCCACTCGACATGATCAAACGTAAATCCCTTCGGAGCAGAAACGGACTGAATCAACTTTCCGGTACGATTCGCAATCAAAGCACGTTCGTGAGTTCTATAAGTCGCACCGACAAAATCACGTCCCATTTTCGCACCAAAATCCAAGAAAAGCGTTTTATCGGCCCCACCTTGACTCAAGGACACATTGCAAGCCTGATTTTTCCCATACCAAACCCGTTCTGAACCATCTACAGAAGCGCGCAACAACTGAGATCCCGTCACAGCCAATTTTCCGTCTTTTGAAACTCCACCGTGATAGGCTCCGTCGAACAATTTTTTGGGCTTTCCAAATTTTCCATTCGAAAAACGCACCTGCCATGTTTGGCGACTCTTGAACGCAGCATCATCCTTATTATTGCCAGCATCGCTCACATACACAATGACCGTATCCCCATTTTCAAGGACGCGAAAACGAGGAATGGCGGCAGACTCGGCAGGAAGTTCTACCGGAGTATCATTCTCGGATAGTCGACGGACATAAACCTTTGACGGGCCCGAAACACCCTCAAGTCCTGTACAGAAGGCAACATATCTACCGTCCGGCGAAATATCCGGATGGTATGCCGACACCCCCGTATTCATTTCGACCACGGAAACATAGGCATCGTTAAAGTCGACATAAGCCAAATTGCCATGCACATCTTCTCTAAAGACCAACTTGGAAAGTGGCTTATCTACAAATTTTTTGACAGCACTGGACTTTACCAAGAGCGAATAATTTATTTGTATTTCGTTTCCCATTTCATCTAAATACGAGGGACTAGGAATGGCGCCAAACGCCAAACGAAAACCTACATAAGAAGCCTTGGTCGAAGAGGTCACCATATAGACATCTCCCCGATTGTACAAATGGATTGAAGACGAAGCATTATGGACGCTCCCCCCCTTCAGGACGCGTTCTTCAATACCATCGAGAGGCTTTCCGCCGACAAAATCACCCACCCCTTTAGAATGGAACGGCACCCACAAATCGTTCACCCACTCCAAGGCATTTCCCGCCATATCGCAAATTCCATTTTTATCGATATAGGAGGTACAAACCGGATGGAGTTCAAAGTCCGAATTACCGTTGTGCCACCCCTTTTCCGGTTGCCAATCGAGTCCTGCCGCATAAATCCACTCGGCTTCAGTCGGCAAACGAAAGCCTTGAACTTGGGGATTAAAGACAAGGCCGTCCATTCCGACACAGGCTCCGTCCCCGTCAAAAGACAAACCCGTATAGGAATACACCGTATCGAAACCATTCGACTTGCTCATTTTATTCGCATACAGAATGGCGTCAAAGTAAGTGACATTTGTCGCGGGCAGTTTTCCGGCACAGGCAAGCCCCATATCACCGCAAGTCACTTCCTGTTTACCGATTAGAAAATCGTAGTCAAACGAAGCTTCCATTGAGGGGCGATCTTTTACAGAAGCAAACTCATCGTCCGTTCCCAAAGTGACCGTTTTTCCCATGGAACGCACACGCACAAAGCCGTCCAACGAAAGGGAATCCAGATTATCGGGATTATCCTCCGATTCGTAATTGAATTCAGAATTCGAGCATCCTATGAATCCAAGACCCAGGGCTAAAGCCAACATTCCAACTAATTTTATCATCGTACAAAATATACTTTTTTCTACATTTTTTTCATGTTTTCCGAAAAGAAATTCCTAGCGACAAAAGAGACTTCCAAGGCCAAACGTATGGCCGAATTGCTGCGCGTTATCATTCTGCAACTGGGTGACGACGTACCCCGTGCAAAGCGTGAATTCGAGACCTACGCCGAATGGATGAAACTCCCTGAAAGTGAACGCCTTACCGGAAAAAACCAGGCGCAAATGATCGACCTATACAAGACGTTCCGCACACGTGCAGGCCTAGGCTTTGAACGGGACGTTTACCTGGAACAGGAACCTGGCGACCGCGAAACGCCGAACGAAGCTCCGCTTCCGTTTGCCGTTCTGGTGCATAACCTGCGCAGCGCCTTTAATGTCGGCTCCATCATTCGCAGCACGGACTGTTTCGGACTCGAAGGAGTCCACCTGAGCGGCTACAGCTGCGGCCCCGACCACGTGACCGTAAAAAGTGCTGCCCGCGGATGCCAGGAATGGATTCCAATCAAGCGTTGGGAAAACCCCTTCGATTGCGTAAAATGGCACAAGGAAAACGGCTACGAAATTATCGCCCTTGAAACCGGCGAAGACATCCCGAGCATAAACAACGTAACGTGGCCCGAAAAAGGCCTAATCATCCTCGGGAACGAAGAACTGGGAATCGCTCCGGAACTCATGGCCGAAGCAACCATGAAGGTGACAATCCCGATGGCAGGCCGCAAGGCAAGTATGAACGTTGCCGGGGCATTCGCCATCATGGCTTTCAAGATTCGCTCAGCACATTCGTAAGTAAACTGTCGAAAACATTACAAAATTATATTTTTCTTACAAAAAGAATCGGACATCGGCCAAAAGACCTACAAAAGCGCCCTCTTCTTTTCTAAATTTGGCGCGGTTTGTAAAAAAGTTAAAACAATAAGGTCTGAAAATGATTATTGAGCCGATGATTCGCAGCAATATGTGCGTGAACGCGCACCCGCAGGGCTGCGCCATGGACGTCAAACGCCAAATTGAATACGTCCAGAAAAAACGCGCCGAACGCGGCACGCCGAAAGATTCCCCCAAAACCGTACTCGTGTTGGGCTGTTCCACCGGTTACGGACTCGCTAGCCGAATTTCTGCAGCATTCGAATTCGGAGCCGCCACCATCGGCGTTTCCTTTGAAAAAGAAGGGGTCGACGAACCTCGTCAAAAACCGGGAACTCCCGGCTGGTACAACAACATGGCATTCGACAAATACGCCAAGGAAGCCGGACTCGAAGCCGTGACCTTTAACGGCGACGCCTTTTCCCATGAGATGCGCAAGAACGTCATCGACACGCTGAACAAGATGGGCCGCAAAGTCGACCTGCTGGTTTACAGTGTCGCTTCGGGCGTCCGCGTGGACCCGGACAACGGAACGCTCTACCGTAGCGTACTCAAACCCATCGGCGAAACCTTCTCCGGAGCAACCATCGACTGCATGACCGGAAAAATCAGCACCATCAGCGCCGAAAGCGCCACCGAAGAAGAAGCGGCGAATTCCGTAAAGGTGATGGGCGGCGAAGACTGGGCACTTTGGGTACGTCAACTCAAGGCCGCCGGCGTTCTTGCCGAAGGCATAAAGACAGTCGCCTACTCCTACATCGGCCCGAAACTTTCGCATGCGATTTACCGCGACGGAACCATCGGCGGAGCCAAGAAACATCTTGAAGCCACCGCCCGCGAACTCGACGCCGAACTCCAGAAAGAGCTGAAGGGCGAAGCCTACGTATCCGTGAACAAGGGACTCGTGACTCGTTCCAGCGCCGTAATTCCGATTATCCCCCTGTACCTTTCCGTTCTTTACAAGGTAATGAAGGAACAGGGAACGCACGAGGGTTGCATCGAGCAGATGGAACGTCTGATGAACGAACGCCTTTACACGGGTGCCGCCGTTCCGACCGACGAAAACCACCTGATCCGCATCGACGACTGGGAACTCGACCCGAAGGTGCAGGAAGAAGTCAACAAGCGCCTAGCCACCATCACGCAGGAAAACCTGGCCGAAGTCGGCGACCTTGAAGGCTACCGCCACGATTTCTTGGCTACCAACGGTTTCGACATCGAAGGCGTGGACTACAGCGCAGACGTCAAGAGCGTCGCCACCATCTAAAATTGCCACTCATCTTAGCGCCACAGATTTTAGCGCTACGAAACATTACGAAAAGGACGCGGCATAAAGCCGCGTCTTTTTGTTGAAAACAAATTTAATGCAACTACAGAGTCACCTTGACTTTTTCGCGCATCGCCATGACTTGCGCCTTGGCCTCTTCCACGGTGTTGCGGCGAGCAAGCAGCACGCCCAGGCGACGGTGGCCCTTGAGTTCGGGCTTGCCGAACAGGCGGAGCGCAGTGTCAGGTTCAGCAAGCACTTCTTCGAGGCCGCCAAACTTCACATGGTCGGAATTGCCATCAACCACGATCGCCTTCGAGGCACTCGGGCCGTGGAACGCGATGTTCGGGATGGGCAGGCCGAGAATAGCGCGAGCATGCAGCGCAAATTCGGAGAGGTCCTGGCTGATGAGCGTCACCATGCCGGTATCGTGCGGACGCGGGGACACTTCGCTGAACAGAACTTCGTCCTTGCAAACAAAGAGCTCGACACCGAAGATGCCACGACCGCCGAGAGCGTCGGTCACCTTCTTTGCAATCACCTTGGCCTGTTCCAAGAGTTCCGGCTTCATCGGCTGCGGCTGCCAGGATTCCTGATAGTCGCCGCCCACCTGGTGGTGACCGATCGGTTCCAGGAAGCTCGTGCCCGCCACATGGCGAACCGTGAGCAAAGTAATTTCGTAATCGAACGGCACAAAGCCTTCGACAATCACGCGACTGGCGTGGCCCGTGCGGCCCTCGTGCTGAGAAATATCCCAGGACTTCTGAATATCGGCTTCGGTCTTGATGACACTCTGGCCATGGCCCGAGGAACTCATGACCGGCTTGATCACGCACGGGATACCGATTTCCTTGACGGCCGCCTTGAAGTCTTCAAAATTGTCGGCGAAGCGGTACGGGCTCGTCTTGATGCCGAGTTCTTCGGCAGCGAGGCGGCGGATCCCTTCGCGGTTCATGGTAAGCTTGGTAGCCTTGGCCGTCGGAATGACGTTGTAGCCTTCCTTTTCCATTTCCACGAGCGTGTCGGTCGCAATGGCTTCGACTTCGGGAACAATATAGTCGGGCTTTTCAAGTTCAATCACGCGGCGGAGTTCTGCTCCGTCGAGCATGTTAATCACGTGGCTGCGGTGAGCCACCTGCATGCCAGGAGCATTGGCATAGCGGTCTACGGCAATGACTTCGACGCCGAGACGCATCATTTCGATGATAACTTCTTTACCCAGTTCGCCGGCCCCGCAAAAGAGGACCTTGGTTGCACTAGAACTTAGAGGTGTACCGATTTCTGCCATAATTAAACTCCTTAGTTTTCAGGAATAATATAGGTAATAGACGAGAGAAAATACTACTCAGAACTTAGGAAAAGGGGGGACAAATGGGGTTAAAACTTCGTGTCGACCGGATTGAAGGTCATCTTGATGCCAGAGCGGATCCAGCCGTCCTTGCCGTCTTCATGCTTGTCGTGCGCCAGGTTTTCGTAACTGCGGAAACCGCCGCCGAGGTAGAAACCAAACCAACTGTTGTACTGCATTGCGTAAAGAGCATCGAGCACGTACTGAGTTTCCTTGACTCCAGACGGAGAATGTTCTTCCTTGATGGCAATGTCGTAGTCAGTGTAGAGCTCCTTGTCGCCCTGGCGGAGCCAGGCGAGCGTCATCTTGGCAGAATGCCGTCCCCATTTCCAGCCGAGGTCTAGCCACAGGTCAAGAGCGTCGGAGCCGCGGCGGTAACCGATCGGATAATCGACAAAGTACATGTCGGCATAGTCAGAGTCATCCTGTTCGCGGTAGTTGCTGCGGTAAAGGCGGCGGCTCGAGTATTCCAGCAGCGGGAGGCGTCCATTGCCATGCAGCGGGTCGGTACGCACGGCGTCGAATCGCCACGAGAAAGTTCCGTAACGGAGCGTCGGGAATTCCTGATAGTAGCCCGCCATGTAGCTGATCATGCTTCGGTTCGTGCCCTTGTCGTCATCTTCACCCACGGGGCTATTGATGTCTTCCATGCAAATTTGTCCATAAAACTTGGAGCCCTGCACCGGAGTGAAGCCTATTTCAAACGAGGTAACGGCCTTGGTGTAGCCGCCCGCAAAATTGTTGTGCAAGAACATGAACGGATTCATGGAGCGGAATTCCAGATCCTTGCCACCGACCATGCTTTCTTCGATGACATACGTCCAGAAATGTTTCGTCTCGACACCGATGCGGTGATACACAAGATTTTTCACGTTTTCGTCGTAAACGCGGTCGCGCTGGTTACTCGCCTGCTTGCCCTTTTCGGGGCATTTCTGTTCAGCCGCTTCGGAACCTTCGGGGTAGCGGCACCCCGTTGCGTCCGGTTCACCGGGAACATCGTCAAAGAGCCATGCATTCAACGAAGAAAGCAAATAGTCGTAACGGAAAATGCCCGCCTTGAATTTCCAGTGCAAACCGTCGTGATACGGAGCACCGCCAATCGTCAGGTCGTTCGGAGATACCTTGAGGTCCGGGTCAAATCGGCCCAACTGCACATAGCCTACGGGGTTGTTCCACAGGACATAAGCATTTATAGGAACGCCAATGTCGAGTTCACTCGGTTTGTAGGTAAAATTCGTCTTGAGGTCGCTTTCGTACCAGGCCTCGATATCCTTACGCAAGGGAGCTTCGATCAGGAAATGGAAATCCCCGTAGCCCGCACGGAAACTCAGCATAAAGAACGGTTCGATATGTTCTTCGTAGCTGCGGCCATTTTCGAGCGGAACACGGAGCCCACGCCAGTTCTTGCCGTAATACTCGGCGGTATCCACGGCAAATGTCGGATCGGTGGGGCCTCCGTTCAGGCCGAAATTGAAATCGGTTCCAATCTGGAAATATCCATTGTAATGAGCGGAATCAGCCGCAAGGGAATCCCCCACTGCAGAAGAGGCAAAAGCAAACGCCCCAAGGCAAGCAATAGCAAACAAACTCGAACGGAATAACATTGCACGTAAATTTACTAAAAAAGTGCCACCGCTCAGGATGACACATCAAAAAAGCCGAAGCTAGAAGCGAGTATAGCAACGCCGCTAGACGAAGCTTATAGCTACGCTTTCGCTCTTGCGGCAAGTTCTTCGGGGGTACGGCACAGAATATCCCAGTCGCCGCGCTTGATAATCTTGTAAGCGTACCCCTGTTCGGTCAAGAACAGCTGACGGTTCATGGCGAATTCCTGTTCCTTGGAATCCTGCGTCACGATGCTGTAGAAATGCGCTGCACCGCCGTCGCTCTTGGGACGAAGCACACGGCCAAGGCGCTGGGCTTCTTCCTGGCGGCTACCGAAAGTACCCGAAATCTGGATGAGCACGTTGGCATCCGGCAAGTCGATGGCGAAGTTACCCACCTTCGAAACCATTAGGTTTTTCTGGCTACCGTTACGGAAGGCGGCATAAAGTTTTTCGCGATCCTTGTTCGGCGTCTTACCCGTAATCAGCGGAATCTGCAAGTCTTCGGAGAGGGCTTCGAGCTGGTCGATGTACTGGCCGATAATCAGCACACGGTCATCAGGCTTGTCGAAATACTTGAGCAGGCGTTCCACAATGTCGGTCTTTTCGGGGTTTGTGGAAGCAAGCGTAATCTTTTCACGCACCGGAGCAAGCGCGTACTTCATCTTGAGTTCCGCTTCCATCGGAATGCGGATTTCATTACAGTCGGCAGTTGCAATCCAGCCCTGCGCTTCCAAAATACGCCACGGAATATCGTACTTTTTCGGGCCAATCAAGCTGAACACTTCGGTTTCCTTGTGGTCTTCACGCACAAGCGTCGCGGTAAGGCCCAGGCGGCGAGTGGCCTGCATTTCGGTACTCAGGCGGAACACCGGAGCCGGCAGCAAGTGCACTTCGTCGTAAATCATCAGGCCCCACTTTTCCTGGCTGAACAGCGGGAAATTCGCGAGTTCCTTCTTGACTTCTTCTTCAGTCAAATCGTCCAAGTCCGATTCAGCCTTTTCGTTTTCGGCCTTCTTGGTACGCTTGCGCTGAGTCAAAATCTGGTAGGTCGCCACCGTCACGGGGCCAATTTCCTTGACTTCGCCGGAGTATTCCTTCACCTGGTCGAGCGTCAAGTCCGTCTTGTCGCAAATTTCGCGAATCCACTGACGGGAGGCAGAAATATTCGGCGTCAAAATCAAGGTCTTAGTTTGTACCAAAGCCATCGTGGCAAGACCAATCACGGTCTTACCCGAACCGCAAGGCAGCACGATCACGCCCGAACCACCCTTCTCGGAACCGCTCGCGTAGAACACCTGGGCAGCTTCTTTCTGGTAATCGCGGAGGGCAAACGGCTTTCCGCCCACCGTCGTTTCACGCAGGTGAATCGGGAGCGGATCACCCACGGTGTAACCAGCCAAGTCCTCGACCGGGAAACCCGCATTCGTGAGAGCCATTTTCAAGTGGCCACGACGTTCCGGATCCACCTCAGCGTGCAGGTCATCGATAAACTGGAGAATGTACGGTTCCACTTCCTTGAGGTGGCAAATTTCGGTAAACATGTACTTGTCGTCGGATTCGACAATCAGCTTGCCATCCTCTTTTTTAAGGCGCAACAGACCATAGCGGTCCATATAGTCCTGAATTTCAGTCACCACGGTTTCAGGAATCGGGAATCGGCTCTGGCCTTCGAGGCGTTCCAGAACTTCCAGTGCACGAAGCCCCGTCGAAGCAGCGTTCCACAGGCTGAGGGGACTAATCTTGTAAGTATGCAGATGCTCGGGGCTCTTGACCAGTTCGGTGAAAGGGGCAATTGCGTCGCGGGCAGCTTCGTAGGTGGGAGCATCAACTTCCACCATAATTTCCATATTACTCTGAACAATAATGGCGCCATTCGGATTCATAGGCGCCAAATTTAGTAAATGTTTCGGTTTATGCCAAGATACCCAATCTTACTAAAAACTAATGCTACATCTCATATCTTCGGATACCGAGATAGAGAATTCTTCATTACAGATGCTTGAGTCTAAATTGCCTAATATAACCCACCCCGATCCTGAGAAGTTTTTGTCCCCAACGGTAACAGTAGCGGGATCTCCACTAGAATATTGACAAGTAAGGCGAGGAGAGCTATATCCAGCGCTGCATCCACCATCCAATACGGCAGTATAAGTTATACCTCCTTCGAGTTCTACATTATCCCTCACATCATTGGTGAATATAACAGCGGACTCGGTGTAACCTGCACGAACCGTCGGGCAAGACAGCCTTTGCGGAATATTAACGTATTCGTCACCCACTTTCATCTTGTTATTGACTTTAACCAGCGGAGTCACAGACTCAAGCGCATCAAACGTTTTCGTCGCCTGGGCACCGGAAATCGTTACGCCAGCAGATTGGCCACCGAAATCCCAGGAATAGCCAGAAATTTTATTACTGCCTTTCTTGCAACCGGAAACACTCCAGGTGACAGACGTGTTTGACGGATCTACTTCCGAAGTACATTCGCATTTCGAAGCGGTGATGTGAACATCCTCATAGACACAGCGAACACGTCTAGCCGATTTGTCATCGGAGTTAAGAATACCGACGTTGCACATAAATCGATTGCCACTACAGGTTAGAGATATTCCATTTCCATAGCTATTTGTCGCAAAGTATTTGAGTTCTTTTCCCTGTTCGAATGAATAGTTTATTTTCCCTGACATTTGCACAACATCCATCAATTCGCGTTCCGTAGGCAGGCGCCAACCTGCTGGGCAGGCATAAAGTGCATCTTGCAGCGGGAATTCGACAGAACCATTATGTGTTAGGTCCTCAACCATCCAGACTAGGGTATCTACAACATCAACAGTCGGTATCGAATCTATTTCTACAACAGGATTCTGCAAACAACGCACCGAAATCCAACCATGAGCACCATCTTCGCTATAGATCAAATCGTCTTTATCGAAGGCGAGCTTGTAACTACCACCAAACGACCCTCGCTCCCCCTTGAAATAGAAGCGGGTGTCATCGCCAACATAGCAGTCGCCCACATCCCAGCAGCTGCCCGCAGGGAGTGCGCTAAAGCCAAAGCGGTCTGTTCCCCTAGTCGCACCGATTCGTGTTGAATCTTCACTACCTATTGGAGATCCGTTTCCTTCAATGTTTACCGTATCACCTTCGGTGTACCAACCGGTTGTCGTCTTCAGGCTCACTCCGACAGGTTCGCCATCATTAAACGAGGTCACATGCGAAATCAATTTTTTCCATTCCAGTGAATCAGGGACATGCCAACCTTCAGGGCAAAGTGACAAATAATTAGAGCTGGAATAGGTATACATTTTTGCATCGCGCCCTTCAAAATTGTATAGGCGCCCATACTTTTCGCAGTTTTCAGCCTCCAACATCGGGCACAATCCGTGACCGTCGTCGTAGTTCAGGTTCTCAGCAAACCACACCTGATCGCCCATTCGAACGGTCTTGTAAGTCTTGCCATCACGAGAATCCGTGAACGAGCCTGTCACCTCTTCCCACGGATCATCGTATTCTTCAGGATCCTCCTCGTCGCTGCTTTCGCTACTAGAGCTATTCGCCTTTTCTTTGCCGCTGCTAGAGCTGACGGACTCGTTTTTGCCACTGCTAGAACTCTTAGCGTTGGACTTGCCGCTCGATGAAGACTTCGCCTCAGGCTTTACCACGACGTCTTCAACATCCTCATCTTCGGTCCATTTTCCGTCATTACAGACCAGCGCCTGGTATTCATCCAGAACAAATGCCGTTTCGCCTTCGCGCTTCTTAGTGCACTTAGGAACGTCGCTACTTGTCTCGTAGGCATTTCCCAAATCTTGCCACTTGCCATCGTTGCAAAGCATGGCATCGTCATTCAATAGGACCAGACTTCCCTTGCGAGACTTAGAGCAGTTGGGCAGATCGTCTTCGGACTTGTAAGTCGGAATGGAATCCGTATCCGAGCTACTTGAAGAATCCTCTTGCTGTACGTCACCTGAATCCGGCTCACTGCTGCTAGAATCGCCACCGCAGGCCACGAAGAATACGCACGTAGAGATTGCCGCGCTTGCTTTCAGCAAGCGCGCAATGACGTTGCCTTTTTTGTTTTGAGAGAATGTCTTCATTTTGATAACCTTTTTTATCCGCTGTTCCGCCCCCAAAAACGCACGAGCCGTTAATTACCCCTCCTCAAATGTAAAAAATCGAAAAACATAGTCAAGTGCAGCGGGATTTTTGCATAAAAAACGTTGTGAAAAAGGGAAAGCCAGCCCGAAGTGGACTTTTAGCGATTTTGAGCCCCTATTTTTAAGGGGTGGGGCATATAAATCATCCATTTTTCCACAATTTATACGCCCCCAGAAGTATTTTTCAGCACGTTTGTTTGCATACAAAATAAAAAGAGGCGTATAAATCAAGGCTAAAACCCGTTTTATATGCCCCCGCACCCCAAAACATCATAAAAACGGATCGACACACACCTACGGGGTTTGCGACGAGAAAAAAGCCTTTTTTCCTGAAAATTTTATATATCTTTATATTGTAAAAAAAGAGGTTTTTTTGAGCCAGTTAATATTGAATGGAAAGACCGAGACACTTTGCATTTTCGGTCATCCTGTTGGTCATAGCAAGTCGCCGCTGATGCATAATGCACTTTTTGAAGCATTAGGCATCAATGCGGCCTATTTACCCTACGCCCCGGAACCCGAAAAATTGGCAGACGCCATCAAAGGTTTTAGGGCCATGAAGTTCTGCGGGGCAAATGTCACGATTCCCTACAAGACACCCGTGATGGACCTTGTAGACGAACTTTCGGACATTTCGAAGTTTACCGGCAGCGTGAATACGCTCTACTGGAAAGACGGCGTTGTCGGGGGCACTCTATGCGGTACGACAACCGACCCCTACGGATGCATCCGCAACCTGCAGGAATCGGGAGTTGAGCCCTCGAACAAAAGGGTCGCGCTCCTCGGAAACGGCGGTGCAGCCAAGGCGATCGCCTACACGCTTGCCGAAATGCAGAACAGGCTCACCATCGTGTGCCGCAGCCGCGAAAAAGGCCAAGCGCTCGCCGATAGCCTGAACCAGTTCTTTAACGGCAAGGCGCCCCAGGTTGAAGTCGCCACGTTCGATGAATTCCCGAGCATTTCCCAACGCATCGAAATCATCATCAATGCGACCTCCGTGGGCATGACACCAAACGAAGACCAATCGCCATTGACCGAAGAATCCTTGCACCCCACGCAAGCCGTGATGGACATCGTGTACACGCCGCCCATGACCAAGCTTTTGCAAATGGCAAAGGCCAAGGGGTGCAAATTCGTGACCGGCGAAGGAATGCTGGTGCACCAGGGCATCGAAAGCTTTAGAAAATGGTTCCCCGAAGAAACCAAGAACAAGACGAACGACGAACTCGCACAGATTATGCGTAAAGGAATGCAGGGCTAATATGAACAAGCACATCTTTTTCACCGGATTCATGGCAAGCGGAAAATCCCGCACCGGACGCGCCCTGGCAGAACGGCTCAACCGCCCCTACGTGGATACCGACGCCGTTATCGTCGAACGCGCAGGCAAGACCATCAGCGAAATTTTTGAACAGGAAGGCGAAGCCAAGTTCCGCGAAATGGAACGCGATGTCGTCGCCGAATTCGCCAAGAAAGAAACCCCGCACATTATTTCCTTGGGCGGTGGCGCACTCACACAGCCGGACAACCTGAAGGTTATCCGCGAGAACGGCACCATCATTCGTCTGTGGGCAAAACCCGAAGTGCTTTCGGAACGCATCGGCCGCAAGAACACACGCCCCCTGCTTGCCAACTTGAGCGACGAAGAACGCCTCGAAAAAATCAAGGTGATGCTCAAGGAACGCGAAAAGAATTACGCGAACGCCGACTTCAGCGTGGAAAGCTCCGACGAATTCACCGAGGACCACGTCATCGAACGAATCCTCTACATTCTGAATTTCTGGAACAGCCATGCACTGGACGTTTGCCCGAGCAGCGGCGGACGCTACCCCATCTTTATCGGCAAGAACATCATTCCCGAAGCGGGCGTGCTGCTGGAATGCCTGAAACTCGCACCGAGCCACGAGTTCCTGGTCTGCACCGACACGAATATCGCCAAGGTCCAGAGCCAGATGCTCGGCGAACTGAGAGGCCAGGCCGGACGTTGTCCGATTTTCAAGTTCCAGGCCGGCGAAAAGAACAAGACCTTGCACAACCTGAACCAGCTATTCAGCTTCATGCTCCACCGCGGCTACACCCGTAAGAGTTGCTTGTTGCAGTTCAGCGGCGGCGTGGTCGGCGACATGGCAGGCTTTGGTGCTGCCACCTACCAGCGTGGCATCCCCTTTATCCAGTTTCCGACAACTCTTTTGAGCATGGTCGACAGTTCCGTGGGCGGAAAGGTTGCCGTGAACCACCCCGAAGGCAAGAACATGATTGGCGCATTCTACCAGCCCAAAGCGGTGGTCTGCGACCTTGCAGTCCTTAGCACCTTGCCCGAAACGGAATACCTGGCAGGCCTTGCCGAAATCGTAAAGTACGGCGTGATTTACGACGAAGAATTCTTCCGTTATATGGAAGAAAACGTCGAAAAAATCAAGGCTCACGACCTCGATGTTTTGAAGCACCTGATTTACCGCAGCTGCGCCATCAAGGCAGAAGTCGTCGGCATCGACGAAAAGGAAGCGGGACTCCGTGCTATTTTGAATTACGGGCATACCTTCGGGCATGCAATTGAAAACTTGACGCACTACAGCATGTTCACGCACGGCATCGCCGTGTCGCTCGGCATGCGCGTGGCCGCCCGCGCGGCAGTTCTCCTCGGTAAAATCAGCGCCGAAGAAGAAGCTCGTCAGAACAAACTCTTGGACGATCTCGGATTCCCGAAGAAATACGACATCGACGTGGAAGCCGCATGGGACGCCATGGCTGTTGACAAGAAGGCAGAAAAGGGCAAACGTGTTTACATCCTTCCCACGAAGATTGGAGCCGTGGAAAAGGTCGTGAACATCGAAAAAGATATCATTACTCAAAGCTGGGGAGCTATTAAGTAATTCTATAGGAGTGTGTGAATATGAGTATTCTTGTAACTGGTGGAACAGGTGCCCTTGGGTACCACATTTTGTCGAGCCTCGTGGGAACGACGCATGATTTGTTCAGTTTTAGCGACGAACAGCCGCAGCCCTGGCAGAAAGTCGAAGGCGTCGAATACCTGAACGGCGACTTGCTGAACTTCAAGCATATGCAAGAAGTGATTCAGCACGTGCAGCCCACGCACATTTACCACCTGGCAAGCCAGTCGTCGGTGGGACTCAGCTACAAGAAACCCTACGAAACGCTGAACATTAACCTGCTCGGCACGCAGAACCTGCTCGAAGCCGTCCGCCAGAACTGCCCCAAGGCAAAGATCATGCTCTTGAGTTCGAGCGAAATCTACGGACGCACCGACCACCAGCTCACCTACCTGCACAAGGAAACGGACGCACCGAACCCGCTCACGCCCTACGCCACTTCCAAGGCTTGCATGGAACTTCTGGGCAACCAGTTCAAGAACGCCTACGGGCTGCACGTGGTATTCGTGAGACCCTTCCATTTTACAGGCCCACACCATAGCCGCCGTTTCGTGATTCCCTCAATTACGTACCAGCTTGTAAAGATCAAATATTACGGCACCGAACCCGTTATCTATTCCGGCAGCCTCGACATTAGCCGCGACGTGATTGACGTGCGTGACGTGGCCCGCGGCATAATCCAGCTCTTGAACCAGTCGGAATCGGGCGAAGTGTACAACCTTTGCTGTGGCAAGTCGTACACCTTCCGCGAACTCACCGAAATGCTCGTCGACATCGCGGGCGTAAGCGTTGACTTCCGCTTTGACCCCGGTTACGAACGTAGCAACGACATTCCGCTTTTGATTGGCAACCCCGAAAAGGCGATGAGCATGGGATGGAAGCCGATGATCGGAATCGATGACTGCCTTACCGACCTGTTCAACGAAATGGTGCTCCGCCGCCGCACCGAGCTGAAGATGGGCATGGGACAGGACCTGAGACTGTAATAATGAAGAATTAAAAATGACACTGCAAATATGAGTCGTTTATGAGAAACAAAATAACCTTCATCGCAATTATGGTGGCACTCTGCGCGTCGTTTGCGTTTGCAGGCGACGTGGTGGCGCCGCAAGGAGCGGTTCGCAATGTGAGCGTCGACGATTTCATGCCGCACCCAAACAGCGTCAAGGAATACAACGAGACCTGGAGTTACCAGTTCGTTTTCGACAACGGCACCCGAGCCTTTATCAACTATTCCACGCTCCACATTCCAGGCGCCGGTAGAAAGATTACCTGCGATATGAGCTTCTGGAATTTCAAGAGCAAGACGTACACGGTTGGCCGCCAATACCCGCCCGAACGCCTTAAGGCAGACAAAGCCAAGGCAAGCATCGACATCAACGACGAATACGCGATGGAACACAAGCCGGGCAAAGGTCACCGCGTGTTCTTTTCTGCCGACAAGGGTGGCAAATTTCTGGTCGACGTGACCTTTGAATCAGCCGAAGTCGGAAAAGTTCCTGGCAACGGCGTGTGGAAAATCGGCAATGAAAGTTTCGGACAATACGTTCACATTCCTTACGGTCGCGTTGCAGGCAAAATCGCTTACAACGATGACACCCTTACCGTGAAGGGCTACGCCTACATGGACCAGACCTGGCAAACTGAAGCTGCCACCGACATGGCGGCACGTTCGGTCAACTTCAGCACAAACGCACGCACCCCGCTATTTGCAGGGCGAGTCTCGATTTCTAAAAGTGGAGAACCTTTCGGGTACGCCCTCTACAAGAACGAATCCGGAATGAAAGTCGCACAGCCCAAGACAATCAAGGAAGACGGCAGCGACTACAGCGGCAAAAAATTTGCAAAAGGCGACCTGACATTCGAATGGCAGGACGCAGACATTCCAACACTCAAGTTTAACGTTGCAAAGACGCTCGAAAAAGCAAGTCTTCTGGACAAAGTAGACGGCTGGTTCGCAAAGAAGGCTTTCAAGATAGCCACCGGCGGCGAAGTCCTCTTTTACAGGGGCCGTAGCGACGCAAGCCACGGAAAAAAAATAGACTGGTGCATTACCGGAGTTAAAGACTAATGACAAAGTTTCGCCCCTGCATAGACCTGCACGACGGACGTGTAAAGCAGATTGTAGGTAGCTCGCTTTCCGACAGCGGCACGGGCCTCAAGACGAATTTTGAAACGGACCGCTCCCCCGCCTGGTTTGCGGAACTCTACAAGAAAGACGGAATCAAGGGTGGCCACGTGATTATGCTCGGCAAGGGCAACACCGAAGCCGCTAAGACTGCGCTCGCCGCCTACCCCGGCGGACTCCAGGTGGGCGGCGGCATCACTGCCGAGAACGCGAAAGAATATCTGGATGCCGGTGCATCTCATGTAATCGTGACGAGCTGGATTTTTCCCGAAGGCAAGCTCGACCGTGAGCGCCTGGAATTGCTTTCCAAGACGGTCGGCAAGGAGCATCTGGTGCTTGACTTGAGCTGCAAGCGCGTGAGTTCTGCGAAGAAAAAGCAATTTGTCCCCGACGACGAAATCGACGATCCGGACGAAGCACGCCCCCGCTGGAAAATCGCCACGAACCGCTGGCAGACCTTGATTGACATCGAGGTGAACGCTGAAACGCTCGAAGACCTTTCGCGTTACTGCGACGAATTCCTGATTCACGCCGCCGATGTCGAAGGAAAGCAGCAGGGCATGGACGACGAGCTGATTATGTTCCTCGCCGAACACAGCCCCATCCCCTGCACCTACGCCGGTGGCGCCAAGTCACTTGAAGACCTCAAGCATTGCAAACAAATTTCTAATGGAACGATTGACCTCACCATCGGATCGGCCTTGGACCTGTTCGGTGGCAAAGGAGTAAAATATGCCGACTGCGTCAAATTCAACAAAGCTTAAGCCGACCGATTCACTGGATTCGCGTCCGGCCATCTTTGGACGCACCGTCACGAGCACCTTCAAGAAGATGTTCGGTTTCAAGCATCAGCCCCCCGGAAACCTGCGTACCGGCATGATTCCGCCGGTTGTCTTTGGAACACTTTTCTGGAATCTGCCCAAACTTTTGAAGCTGCGCTGTTACCTAAAAAAGGAACGCCGCCAACGCCCCGCGAACGATGTACGCATTCTGTTCTATTCGGACAACCTCGACGAGACTAACGGAATCGCGAACAACTTAAGAAACGTGATTCCCTACATGCGTGCCCATGGGATGCAGGCGTATCTTGCAGGAAACGCATTCAACACGCGCCCCTGCGGAGTCGTTGAAAACAGCTATTGTCTTTTGCTCCCCCGCATGTTCAGCATGGAGCAGCTCGGATACGCCAACAGCGAACTCGCCATTCCACGCATCGGCCCGGTGCTTCGCCTGCTCAAGCGTTACCCTGTCGACCTGATTGAATTCGAGACGCCCAGTCCCGGAGCATGGCTCGTCTGTTTTTGTGCGAAAGTCGCTGGCATCAAGGTGTTCAGCCACTACCGCACCGACGTTCCGACTTACACCAAGACGCTTGTGAAGGCCAAGTGGATGTTCCATTTTGTGCTTTGGCTCATGAAGATTTTCTATCGCATGACGCGCCCTGTGGTAAGCCCCTGCAAGGACTACGCGGATATTCTGACTTCACAGCTGAAAGTGCCCGTAAACCAGGTGCAGATTCTCCCCCGCGGACTTCCGCTTGAAAAATTCTCACAGGATTTACGCGGCAAAGGCACCTGGGAAAGGTTCAACGGAGCAGGAGTTCCTGCCGCGCAAACGGACTTTGCACAATCGAACGCAACTCAGGTTGGAACTGCGCGCAAGGTACGCTTCTCTTTCATCGGACGCATTTCAAAGGAAAAGAACCTGGAATTCCTGAATGGCGTCTGGAAAAAGTTTGCCGCCAAGCACGATGACGTAGAACTCATGTATGTGGGTTACGGCTGGTACCTCGAAGAAATCAAGAAATTCTTCGAAGGTGATAGCAGCGTACACTTTGCTGGCGAACAGGGCGGAGAAACGCTCGCCGGCCTTTACGCTGATTCCGACTTTTTCCTGTTCCCGAGCACTACGGACACCTTCGGGAACGTGGTGGTCGAAGCGATGTCCACAGGCACTCCCGCGATCGTAAGCGATTACGGCGGACCGCACGATATCGTAATGGACGAAGCCGCAGGTCGCATTTTGCCGATTGACGAAGACGCCTGGCTGAACGCCCTGGAAGAATGTCGCAAGCTGTACCTTGAGGAACCCGCCACCTACGCCAAGATGCGAGAGGTCGCCCACGAGCGCAGCCTCAAGTACACCATGGAATCTTCGACCAAGGCGCAGTTCGAATTCTTCAGGAAGCTGAAAAGAGAAGCGTACGGAATTAGTGGTTAGTGTTGAGTAGTCGGTTATGAGTGGTCAGAGTTTAGTAGTTAGTAAACAGTGGTTAGGATAATTCGGATTTCAGAGTTCAGAGTTATTAGTTTGTGGAACTTGGAGCTTAGAACTTAGATATTTCGGAGAACGAAATTTGGAATTCGGAGTTGGTTTGTAAACCGAGATCAGTAATCAGAGTCAATTTGTCAATAGTGACTTAAGAATCACAACTGAGAACAGACAACTAGCAACGGGCAACTCATAACCGCTCATCCCCCCCCTATGGACAACACCTCCTTAAAAAAACTGCGCGAATGGTTCAAGAAGAACGCAGCGGAACTCCCGTGGCGTTTAAAGGACCTTGACGCATGCCGCGATCCATATGCCGTATGGATTAGCGAGACCATGTTGCAGCAGACGCAAGTGGCGACCGTACGCGAATATTTCATTCGATGGATGGAGCGGTTTCCCGATGTAGAGACACTTGCCGCCGCCGAAGAAAGCGAAGTATTCCGCTACTGGCAAGGGCTCGGGTATTACAGCCGCGCAAGGAATATACTGAAAACAGCGAGGATTGTAGTCAATTCTCTTGGAGATTGCCACGCCCCCACCCTGCGGCAGGCTCAGGGACCTGGGGATCCGTCGAGGATGACGTTGAAAGGCAAAGCCTCATTGCCCGATAGTCGTAAAGAGCTGGAAGCGCTGCCCGGAATCGGGGCATACACCGCAGGAGCAATTTTAAGCCTCGCCTACCACCAGCGCGAAGCCATTTTAGACGGCAACTTGGTGCGCATTTTTTCAAGAGTTTATGCACTCGACTTCTTGCCGACCGATTCGAAGGAGTCCGCCGGGACATATTGGGAATACGCCCGCCAAATCGCAGATTCCCCCAAGGCGTACATGCATAACGAAGCGTTGATGGAGCTCGGTCGCACCGTTTGCAAAATCAAGAATCCTGACTGTGCGAGTTGTCCGCTTTGCAGAGACTGCATAGCCTTCGCCGAAAACCGCGTCAGCGAATTTCCACCGAGCAAAAAGCACATTCAAAAAGACTGGCACGGCACCGTCCTTGTCATCGAAAGTGCCGACCACAAAATTTTAGCGGTCCACGGCGGACAAAAGTTTTTCAAGAATCAGTTTACCTTGCCGCATTTCGAATCACCGCGCAATGCCACCACGGGACTCCCCGCGCAAGCAGAAACCTACGTTAACGCCGACCAGATAAACTCCGTTCAAAGCATCGGACAAATCAAGCACAACATCACGGTGCATAAAATTGAATGCGACGTTTTGCATATTCTGCTCAGAGGAAAGGCTCCCATTCGCAATAAACAAGCAAAAACGGCGCATGAAATTCAGTGGATTGAGCGAGAAGAAGCTCAAGAATTTTTTGCGAACAGCTTCTGCCTAAAGGCGCTAGCGCTTCTTTAACACGAGATTGCCACGCCTCCTTGCAGGAGGCTCGCAATGACATCGCGGAGAAAAATTCACAAGGAGCAAATACGTTTACTAGAACGTCTTTTTCGCCGTGCAGATAAAGCGGATGCGGTCATAGCCGCCGTTCACCGTTTCCATCACTTCGTCGGCCAGCACATGCAACAGCGTTCCCGTCAAAGTCAAGCCGTACTTCGGAAACATCTGCGAGAACGAAGCATCCCAGGTCCAGTCACCCTTAACCACCATCGGATCGCGACTACGCAAATTCCACTGGGCATCGCTGCGGTAGCGCAACGAATGCGAAACCTTGAAGGATCCATTCAAGAGCCAGTCTCCGGTAAAGCCCGTATAGAATTCGGCAGGCGTCACTTCCGCATTTTCAACGGGGCCGTCAATGCGTTCAAAACCCGCCATCGCGCTAAACTTGAACATATCGCGGTACCAGGCATTCAGCCACAGTTCTCCTGTAGCACCCTTAATCCAATCGTTGATTCGAGACACATCGCCATAGCGGGCCTGCAACTTACTTTTCTCGACGACCTCAAAACGCTCTACTTCGAAAGTTTCGGCCCCATATTCCGCCCAGTAGCTTCCTCGACCTCCGAGAGAGACGTTTCCTAAAGTGTCCACGAACGAAACATAGCCCTGGACGAGATTCATCTGTCCATCAGCAGTCAACTCAATAATTCGATCTTCATAAAATTCGCGGGTATCCGCCAAGGGATTCAGACGCGTACCCGAAATGTTTTTCACGCCAAGAACCACGCCCAAGTCTTCGGGAGTGGGGGCATGCAACTGAACGCTATCCTGCACAAGCCAGTCGCGATCATTTATACCGAACATCACATCGGCGGTCAAGCGAGTTGCGGGTTGAACACGCAGTTCCATAAAAGGCCATACCACGCGATCATCTTCAAGTTCCGTATAAACCGTACCGTCATCCTCCACCGTACGGAAAGAAAGACCTGTCGACACCTGGAAAATGCCTTGTCTACAATTACGGCCACACTTGTAGTAAACAGAACCGTTTACCTCTTTTCGAGATCCCTTTTCCTTTTCTACCTTATTCTGATATTCAATATCCTCGTAGGCAACCGTCACGTAAAAATCCTTGATGTCGGCACGGGCTTCAACACGGGGCTTATAATGTAGCGGAATCCAGCGCGACGTCGCCGAATAAATCCAGAGATATTCTTCGCCCGCAAGCACCGATGCGTTCACAAGAGAATTCGTGTAACCGATTCCGCCGTACGCCGAACTGAAAAGGGGCCAGTTCGCACCAAAGTGCGAAAACTTGCCATCTACCCTTTTAACACGATACCCATAGGCACCGCTGCAGAAATGGTCATCTTGAAAGACGCGGCCCGTTGCCCACAGGCCCTTAAAATTAGGCGTTCGAAAGCCACCTTCCAAAATAGGAGTTCGGTTAGCGGGACGATCGGATTCGGTAATGAAATCCTGATAAATCAAATCACCCAGTTCATTGCCAGTCTTCACCCAGATTCCCGGTTCGAGCGGAGTCCACGAAGGGGTACCCGACATCCGATTAAAAAGCAGACGCTCACGCAACTTAGAAGGGGACCAAAGTTCGCTTTCTGAATGTAAACCACCGGCACCCAGGATACGGTCATAAACAAATGTTGGGCCGCCAATCAAAAAAGTTCCATCGGCACGAGTTTCATATTCCATGCCTTCCATTTCAACGTGAATCTGCGCCAAGGCACCTGCCGCAAAGGCGAGCAAAAGGGAAACTGTCAAAGAAAATCTTTTCATTACCACAAATCCCTTTCAATATAAAGTCCAGCATAAAGCATGTCAGAACGTTTAGGGAGTGTCCAAATTTCTTCCCACATGATATTGAAACCGACATGGTACTTTTTATGGTTAAAGAAATTCAACTTCAGCCGGGCAAACCATCCGAATTCCGTTTCGTTATCGGTAAGCGTTCCCCCTACATCCGAAAATTCGGGACGGTCCTCTTCTTCGTAATCCGCACGGGTCCAGTTGCAGGCAAAGCCTGCCCCAATAACGACAGGACTAATCAGAGGCAAACGCCAATCGAGCCCTACTTTTCCCATCACTTGATGAACTCCGTCGTAAGGGACTTTGTCTTCGCGGGGTTCAAAATAGGTATAGTGAATCATCACGATGCCATCTACATTTTCCCAATAGGCATAGCGTAAACCAAGCCCACCATAAAAGGAATTATCTACAGCATCGATCAAGTCGCCAAACGGATAAACTTCGCCGCCTTCAATAGAAATGGAAACGTGAGAAAAAGCAATATCTTCTACGGACGCTGCGTTGTCGGAGGACGTTTGAGATTCTGTGGTTGGTTTTGCCGAAGGTTCTGCAAACAAATTCACAGCAAGTACGAAAATGCCCCAAATCAGTAATTTTAACTTATCCATAATCGCTATTTTCGGCTCAGGGCCTGGGCAAAAAATCCGTCAAAACGAGAATCTCCGGAACCAGGATAAACGGGTTCACCTCGTTTTTCAAATTCAGGATATTCCTTCACGAATCGATTGATGACCTTGGTCGTTTCCTCGGGATCGGGGCTGCAAGTTGCATACACGAGAATTCCACCCGGAGCAAGCTTTGCCGAAGCTGCCGTCAAAATATTGTACTGCAATTCAGCAAGTTCCTTGATGGATTCCGGCGTAATGCGATAGACCGATTCCGGACGGCGGGCGATAACACCCATATTGCTACAGGGAACATCAAGAAGAATTCGATCAAATTCAGACGAGAGACGAGAGACGAGAGACGAGAGAGGTTTGTCAGAAGACGAGAGGGCATCGAGGCATTCCACGCGGACATTCGTAAGGCCCAAGCGGTCTACAAGGTCACGCATTTTGAGCACACGGAATTCCGAGACATCACTTGCAAGAATATCGAGCGAAGCATCCATCTCGGCCATGAGAGCAGCCTTTCCACCGGGTGCCGCACAGGCGTCCCACACCTTGAGGCCCGACTTCAAGTCCAGAAGCTTTATGACTTCGTAGGCAGAGGGATTTTGCAGGCTGAATTCGCCCTTCGCAAAGGACTCCGACTCTAAAATGGTCTTGAGTTTTGCACCGGCGCCCACCTGGATGTAACGGTCATACAGAATCGAGGCCCCCGTCAGTCCCAGTTTCTGGGCAACCACCGGAGCAGACGCCTTCTGCAAATTCACGCGAAGCCATTCCACGGGGCGTTCAAGCGTTGCCTTTGCCATCGCCTCGGCGCGTTCACCGCCGTAAATATCGAACCAGCGACGCACCAGCCATTCCGGCACGGAATTTTCTATAGAGACGCGGCGAACCCGCTGCGGAGGAAGCTGCGGGAGGCCGGACCTCCGCGCGGCATGCAGCACGGCATTCACAAGCCGCGCGGAGCCTTCTCCAAGGCTCGCCGCCTTAATCAGCTCGACCGTCGTCGCGACGGCGGCATGGTCCGGCACCTCGGTGAAGAACATCTGGAAAAGTCCAAGCTCCAGTACCGTGCAGACTTCAAGCGAAGGAGCCTTTTTCACCAGCGACTTCACAAAATACTGCAGGTACAAGTGTCTGCGGCACACCCCCAGCGCGAGTTCCATCGCAAATGGCGAGAGTCCGCTTTCCTTAATGAAGTTTCCGTCCTTTTGCCAAAGCAAAAGAACACGGAAGGCCTCCATGCGTTCTTTCAAGGATTCATCTAGCAAAAGCAAAGTCCTTCGCGTTTCTGGATTCCACGCATAAAGTCGGCGACAGGCATCGGCTTCTTGCCTTCGGCCTGAATTTCGATCACTTCGAGTACGCCCTCGCCTGTACCCACGTAAAAGCGATTATCCTTAAATTCAACCGCACCCGGAGAAAGTTTCGGTCCGTTTTCGGGCGTGTCCGTCTTGCGCAAGTAAACCATACGGCCACCGAGCTTTCCATAGCCACCCGGCCACGGATTGAAGGCACGAATGCGGTCATGAATTACCTTCGCCGGCAGCTTGAAATCAATCAGGCCTTCTTCCTTTTTCAGCTTCGGAGCGCCACTAGCCTGCGCATGATCCTGCGACAAGTCCTTTTCACAGCCGTTCTGCAACTGGTGAATGGCATCGTCCAGCGCTTCGCAGCCAGGAGCCACCATCTTTTCCAGGAGGCTAGCCGTCGTATCCTGATGGTCGATCACCACCGTCTTCTGCGCAAGAATCGGACCGTGGTCCATCTTTTCGTCTAGGCGGAACACCGTCACGCCGGTTTCCTTAAGTCCATCGGCAATGGCGCGCTGCACCGGAGCGGCTCCGCGGTACTTCGGCAACAGACTCCCGTGAACGTTTACGGCACCGAACTTAGCTACAGCAAGAATATTCTTCGGGAGAATCGAATAGGCGACCACCACAAAGAGGTCCGCATCGAAAGCACGCAGGGCGCTCTCGAATTCGGGCGCCTTCAAATCAGTCGGTTGCAACACAGGGAGCCCGTATTCGAGAGCCAGTTGTTTCACTGGCGGGGGCGTAAGCACGCGCCCGCGCCCTGCGGGCCTATCCGGCTGAGTCACCACGGCGACCACGTCCGCAAAATCAGATTCCTTGAGATGCTTCAAAAAACAAGCCGCAAATTCCGGCGTACCCATAAATACAATTTTCATGGCAGAAAATTTAGAAAACCGGCTTCCATCCATATTTTCGCTAAAAGAAACTCCCCCCTGTTTATGTTATATTTATGTTATGAAAAAGAGAATTTTAACGCTATTGTCCCTTTTCTGCACGTTCTCCTTTGCAGACAGAATCGTTGTCGATACCACCATGGCGGCTTCCGACAACAGTGAACATCTTGAATACGAAGACCGCGGCTCTTTCGGTCCGTACGTCGAATTCAACAATATCAAGATGAGCAACGTCACCTACAACTACAAGGTACATGGGCACAAATTCGATATTTCCATAGACAATTCCTACATCTACGGTGCCTCAGGAAGCCTGCCGCTAACGGAATGGCTCGACATCTACCTGATGGCCGGCTACCAGTATCTGGGAGTAAGCCACCATCCGCGCAACAGCGAGGCTGTCTACGCCGATATGGAGGCGCTTTTCGATGACTTCTTCGACGCACCCTTCGACAGTTCTGATGTCGATGGACGGCACCAGATTCATACAGCCCTGTTCCAGTTTTCACTCGACTTTTCGCTTCCGCTCGTTTATAGCTACAAGCACCAGTTTATGTTCAAGCTCTACGCTTTCGGCGGTGCCCTTGTCGGAAAGACATTCTTTGCCGACGACACGCAGTTTTTGTCACCGGTTCTTTACGGCTATACCTACGGCGCGGGGTTCCGTTCCGCCTTGCACGGATTTTTCTTGTCCGCAGGAGTCAAGAACAGCCACGAATATTTCCACACCTATTTCGAAAGAAAAACGGGTGAAAAGAAGGAGGATGACGAATTTATGCTCGACATCAACTCCTATTTCAGTCCCTACGTATCGCTTGGAATCACGCTCTTCTAAGGCCTGATTTTACTGCTTAATTTTGAGACGCTGACCGGCCTTGATTTTCGTATCTTTAAGGTCGTTCCACTTGACAATATCTTCTATCGTCACCTTGTACTGACGGGCGATATCCCAGAGACCTTCGCCCTTCTTTACGGTATGCACCTTGGTTTCCGCTTCGGGTTCGCCACTTACCTTGAGGCGCTGCCCCACATCGATATTCGTGTTCTTCCCCATATTGTTCAGGCTCTGGATTTTGGCAACAGTCGTTCCAAACTTTCTGGCGATGACGCTCAAGTTGTCGCCCGCCTGAACCACATACACAGACACCTTTTCAGAGTTTCCCTTCGAGACACTGGCCGCCTTCGGACGCGACTCAACCTTCACACTCTTCACGGCGGGCTTACGAACGTATTCAGGAATGACGAGGGAATCCCCCACCATCAGGCGACGGGTAAAGCCCTGGTTCGCCTGCATAAGCAAGATAACGGGAACATCATACGCTTTCGCAATGGCTGCGTAGGTGTCCCCTTCCTTTGTCACGTACTTTTCGCCTTTCGCAAGTTTGGGGCGGCTGATTTCTTCGGCAGGTTTCAATTCCGGTTTCGAGACAAACAACGTATCGCCCGCACTTACAAAGGCAGCCGCATCCAGGGAATTCCAAATCCGTAGCGATTCCTGAGACACACCGAACTTGCGCGCAATCGAGGCCAGGTTATCACTCAGCTGGACAACATAGATGCGCACCTTTTCCGGCTTCTTAGAGCCACTTGATTTTGGTTTCGGAGTCACCTTGACTGGGATCAGAAGCGACTGGCCGGCCCGAATTCTAGAGCCCTTCATATCGTTCGCCTGTTGCAGTTCAGAAACCTTGATTCCATACTGCCTTGCAATAATGCCGAGGCTTTCCCCCTTGCGGACCTTGTGGTGTAGCCAGCTCGAGAAATTATTCTTTTCCATCTTGTCATAGCCTTCGACAAAAGCGGCACGGGTCCCTACGGGCAAACGCAAAAGATACGATTCCCTATTTGGCGGAGTACACCACTTGACTAGCTCCATATTGAGGCTCCGGAGAGTATCTTCCTTGACATCTAGGAGTTTAGCGACTTCTTCGAGCGGAAAAGAATCAAAGACCGTCACCGTGTCAAAATCAGGGCGATAAGTCTTTTCAACCGACATTTCGTACTGGTCCGGATAATGCCCTATAACCATCGCCGCCAAAATTCGGGGAACATAGCGCATCGTTTCCTTGGGAAGCTCCAGTTCCCAGTAAGACACCGGAAGCGTTGAATCGCGACTTGAATCCGCCTGCATTTCGCGGACAAGCCTACGTACGCGGCCTTCGCCACAGTTGTAGGCAGCCATCGCCAAAAGCCAGTCCCCAAATTCGTTATGCAGGCGCTTTAAGTACTTAAGGGCAGCCATCGTCGCCATTTCAGGATTGCGGCGCATATCCACCCAGTAATCCACTTCAAGACCGTAACGCTTGCCCGTTTCGGGAATGAACTGCCACATCCCCGAAGCCTTCGCACGGCTGTAAGCCTTCAACTTGAATCCCGATTCCACCAAGGCAAGGTAAATCAGGTCACGGGGCATATTAGCAGAATCCAGCTGCGCATAGACCAAGGAATCGTACGCCGTTTTTCGGTTTAGCGATCCCGACATAAAACTACGCGCCGCATTGGTCATGTAGTAGATTTCTTGCAGCACACGGTCGTTAAAGACAACGGGCAACGAGAACTGCGAAACATCCAGCGTATCCAGGAAACTTTCAATCACTTGCAGGGCTGCGCTATCCGCCTCGCTTTCATCGAGGGCGTCCACCCCTTCGATCGAAACCTCGTTCCGCACAAAATTTTCGGCATTTTCACCGAGATCCGCTACATTCGGGTACACCTCATCCAAGGCACGAACAATGCGTAACGGCATCGACACCCGGTAAAGGGAATCCTCGCTTTCACTCACATTTTTGTAGGTCGAATCAAACTTTTCGGCAACGAGCTGACGCAGGGATTCATCCAGATAATGCCTCGCCAAGAGCCATTCCTGATTGTCCATCGCCTGCAACGCATACTGATAATAGGTCCAGGAAGGGCGAATCGACAGAGAATCCGAAATTTTTTCTTTCAACGCATTTTCAGCAAACGAAACGGAATCCTGTTCCACAACGGCGGGAGCGACAACGGGAGCAACCTCCACAGGCTTGCTTGCGCAACCGACAAAGTTCAAAACCAGGGCGACCAGGCAAAGGACTTTTACGGCAAGGCCCCTGCGATAACGGTGCGGGACTTCATCCAAACACTTTCTACCAAAAAATTCCATTATAGACTAGTTTCCGACAACGCGCTCTACACCAAACCAAATGACACCCGCCAAAATAAAGGCAGCAATCATCTGCAAGATAATGATGACCCGATTGATCCGGTAAGCCTTTTGCGTTTTGCGGTGCCAGGACGGCAATTCCTGTTTTTCGTTCGATTCGTTCATTGCGGGAAAATATAGTAATTAGTAGACAGTGGTTAGGTTACAGGTGTCAGGAGGCAGATTACTATATTATATTTCTGTATATGAAAAAGTTGTTTGCCGCTTTAAGTCTACTCTCTATTTCCGCCTTTGCGCAGGTGGGAATCGTGCACTCGACGAGCGGCATCCATGTTCCGTCGGCAAACACACTCCCCCAGGGGCATCTTTTTGTTTCAGGGGCATTTGAAATGGTTAGCGACGGACAGGCCCTAAGTATGGAAGGCCATTACGTCGACGAAGACGCAGGCAAAGTCCAACTCGACAAGAACACCCCTTCCAATGACGAGAACCTATTCCTTTCCTTCGGGCTTCTCGACAATTTCGAAATGGGCTTTACGCTACCGTTCCACTACGACGGTGAAATCCGGGGACACAACCTCAAGGGCCTTGCGCTCGGCGACCTCCAGATGATGGCAAAGGCAAACATTCCCATCAACGACTGGTTTCACCTTGGTTTAAGTGGCGAAATTTTCATTCCCACAGGCTCCAAGGAAAAAGGCTTTCGCACCAGGCACCGCTGGTACACAGCAACCAACGGAGACGCCTACGCCTATACGGCAAACACCTTAGCCGCCGAAGGAAACCTGCACCTGTCTATAGATATTCTGAATTACGCAACGTTCAATGGCTATAGCGGAATTCTCAAGACCATCGAAGACAACAAGAATTTCTTGCTTTGGGGTGCCGGATTCGAAATATTCCCAGAGATGAGACTAACAGTCATCCTTGAAGCCTCCGGTGAATACCCCTTGCATACGACACATGCTCACAACGATTTCTTGAACAGCCCTTTCCGAATGACCCCCGGATTAAAAATTCACCTGCCCTACGAAAGCGCCCTCACCATTTCGGGCGACATCGGGCTTGGCTACTTCACCGACAAAAAGACCGAAGACGGCCTCCCTGTAACGCTCCAGTCCACCGATCCGCCCATTCAGTATACGCAATACGGCTCTCCCGATTTGACTATAGCCATTACCTTCAGCAAGGTATTCGACTTTAGCTGGAATGACGAGGACCATGATGGCGTCATCGACCGAAAAGACATGTGCCCGAGTACCGCAAAAGGTCTCAAGGTGAACGAACGCGGATGCCCTGTAGACGAAGACCAGGACGGAGTCCTGAACATCGTAGACTTATGCCCAGGAACCCCATTCGGGCTTACCGTGGACTACAACGGCTGTCCCCTCGATTCCGACCACGACGGCGTACCCGACTACCTTGAAAAATGTCACGGCACCCCCAAAGGCTTTGCGGTAGACTCCACCGGATGTACACTCGATACCGACGGTGACGGCATTGACGACAACAACGACAAGTGCGCAAATACGCCCAGAACAGAAAGGGTCGGTCAAGACGGTTGCCCCCTGGATCAGGATCACGATGGTGTTCCTAACGCAACAGACCTGTGCCCCAACACCCCCGAAGGAATTTCCGTAGACAAGTCAGGATGTCCGCTAGACTTTGACGGAGACGGCATTCCCGACGAACTAGACAAGTGCCCCAACACCATTCTTGGAGAAAAGGTGGACCCGTGGGGCTGCCCCATCGACAGCGACATGGACGGTGTTCCCGACGCCAAAGACCAGTGTGACGAAACCCCGCTTGGCGCCACCGTAAACGCGCAAGGATGCCGCATAGACCTGGATGGAGACGGCGTATTCGATGAAAACGACAAATGCCCAGGAACCCCCGAAGGCGCTCCGATCGATAGCCTCGGCTGCCCCCTGGATTCTGACATGGACGGTGTTGCAGACTGGATGGACCAATGCCCGGGAACACTCCCCAATGCAGCCATCAACACGCATGGTTGCCCCATCAACACCAAGCTCAACTATAATTACATTGCCCGACGCATTCGCTTTAAGGGGGCGGACTCCACCCTGCTCAATTCTAGCTACACCGCGCTAAACGACATCGTCTACATGATGCGCCAGCACCCCATGACACTTGAAATCCAGTGTAGCGCAAGCGACATTTCATCGGAAAATGCAGAACAGGTGGCAATCGAGAGAGCTGAAGTCATATACAACTACCTTGTAAAAAAGGGAATCGACGAAAAGCGCCTCAAGTACAGTGGATTCGCAAAAAAGCTTCCGCCGACACTTACTCAGAAAAAAGGCAGCACCGACATTGTGCGCCTAATTCCCGCAATAGAAATAAAGAAAGACTAATCTGCTATTCGTTTTTTCTATATTTGACACCCATTCTTATCGCGGAACAGCACCGCAAAAACAAAAAAGGATTTTCCATGAAGATTGCCGACAAGACCGTTGTCCAAATGCACTACACCCTGACCTCCGACGAAGGAAAAGTCATCGACTCCTCCGAAGGTCGCGAACCGCTGCAATACATCCAGGGCGCACACATGATTGTTGTCGGACTGGAAAAGGCCATGGTCGGCCACAACGTGGGCGACAAGTTTGACGTCAAGGTGATTCCGTCCGAAGGCTACGGCGAATACGACGAATCGATGACGCAGGAAGTTCCATTGGACGTTTTCCAGGGAGTCGAAAAGGTCGAAGCAGGCATGATGTTCTACGCCAATACGCCCGCAGGCCCGATGCCGATTCGCGTGAAGAGCGTTTCCGAAAAGACTGCAGTCATTGACGCAAACCACGAACTCGCCGGTCAAAATCTGAACTTTGCGATTGAAGTTGTTTCCGTTCGCGAAGCTACCGAAGAAGAACTGAATCCCGGACACCACTGCTGCTGTGGCGGCAAGGGCGAAGGCGAATGCAAGTGCGGTGAAGAAGACCACGAATGCGAATGCGGTGGCCAGGGCAAAAAGGAAAACTGCGATGGAAATGGTGGCTGCGGCTGCCCCAACCACGATAAGCATCACGGCTAATTTCGATTTTTAATTTGTTTCAACTTACAGGCACCGCTTCGCGGTGCCATTGCTTTACTATAGGACATGCTTTGTTTTGTGGCATCAATGCGTTATAAAAAAGACTAACTCGTAAGGCGAGCGAAGCAGCAATGCTTGCATTGCCATTTCCGAGCCGTAGAATTGGCTTTATTTACACGCCATCAGCCGAATTAAATAAAGACCGGTTCCCAAGGCGAGAGATGCGTCGATGCTTGCATCGACATATCCGAGCCGCTGAATTGGCTTTATTTACACGCCATCAGCCGAATTAAATAAAGACCGGTTCCCAAGGCGAGAGATGCGTCGATGCTTGCATCGACATATCCGAGCCGCTGAACCGGCTTTTCTTTTGTCCCTAAAGGGACAAAAGAAAAGAAAGGGCTCCCTTGCGGGAACCCTTTCCTAAGAAGGAGAAAATATGAATCGGTATGTGGAACCTTGAACCTACCAGGAGGGGAGCAATGATAGTGTCGTTTCAGGATTTACCCTTCTACCGTTTCACAATTACAAATATACCCTTTTATTTTCGATCCGGAACTACCAAATTACTTATTTTCCTAATCCGTTTCAATTACATTCTCGCACAAAGTAACTAGATGTTTACTCTTCGCGAAAAATAATCTTACATTTCGGAACAAAGCGGAATCCACCGCGGCGATGGCGTTCGATTTCGAAGAATCTCTTTACGCCTTCAGACGGATGTTCCGGGTCATCGGATCCGTTGATGTGAGCAATGACGCGGTTCAAGCGGCTTTCAAAATTCGGACGCAGCGGGTCCATGCAAATCGAGGAGTCACGCTTGAATTCACGGTTCTCGAATTCTTCACGGCCCGTGGCGCTGTATTCACGCAACAGGTTACGAAGAATACGGGCAGGCACGTTACGCATCAGGTGCTTGTTGTTCACAGAAATAGAATCGTCGCTCTTGTAGTAGATGACCGTCACGGAGTCGTTCATCGCTTCGAGCAACTGTTCCTGAGCCTTCTGGATGGGTTCCCAGGAATCGAATTCCTGCTTCACCACAGCGCTCATCAACTTGTTGAACGGTTCCGGAGCGACAACGTTTGCCTTGTAATCAAAGTAGACCACGCTTGCCGGTGCGCCGTAATAGCAGCCCTTATGAATCAGGACCGCGCCCACCTTTTCGTCGATGACATCTTCGGTAGCACGGATACAAGCCATCTTCTTTTCGGCTTCAAATTCCCATTCAAGACCGTATTCTTCAAGGCAATCGCCGAACGTCATATACTTACCGACCTGGCGACCGTTCACGTAAACGCAACCATCATCGCGGACTTCGGCCGGCACTCGGTTTTCAAGAGCTTCGACAAAAGACGTCTGGGAAGCCTTGTATTCAATCAGTTCATACGGCGGAGTGTTCAAAAGAATCGTGCCGATCTGCACCAGGCCGTTGAACCACCGCATCGGGTTCGTGATGAGCATACCCGGAGAATCGAAACGATAAGAGAAATATTCCTTGCGGAAGCCATCCACCAGGTCACGACGGAGGAACTTCGAATTCGTAAGGAGCGGGTAACGCTTCGGGATAATGTCGAGGCAGAGCTGACGGACATCCTCGGTCGCATAGAACTGCGAAACGTAAGGCAGATAAGAGCGAAGCACGCTACGAGCAGGAACAGCCTCGAACGAGGCACAGCGGTCTATAATGCGCTGCACGAAAGCATCCGGATTTTCGCCCCTTTCGTACAGCCAGTTCACCACGTTGTTCATCATCAACCTGTGGATGCCCTCGTCAACAAAAGAATCCTCAAAGTAGATGTCGTTCAACACCTTGACATTAAAGCGAGAATCCCGCTTGATAAGGGTAAGGATGTCCTTAACCGGATAAGAGATAAGCAACTCAATGTGAGTCAACTGCAGGAAGAGATTTGAAAGCACTTTATACCTCACTCTTTTGAATGATACCAAAAATACCACTCAGCCATTTGTCTTCTTAATTTAGCAAAAAATACGAAATATTCGTTCAAAAGGCTATATTTGGGCTATGAAAACGGCGAAAATACATGTTTTATCCGATGAAATCATCAATAAAATTGCCGCAGGCGAGGTTATTGAGCGCCCAGCATCGGCAGTAAAGGAACTTATTGAAAACGCAATCGATGCCGGAGCCACCCGAATTCAGGTGACAATCGAAGAAGGTGGCAAGAAAAAAATCCAGGTGACCGACAACGGAAAGGGCATGAATTCCGCCGACCTGGACCTGTGTTATTTACGCCACACGACCTCTAAACTTTTTAGCGCCGACGACCTTTTTCACTTACAGACGAACGGTTTTAGAGGCGAAGCCGTTGCCTCCATCGCCGCGGTATCCAAATTAACGATTACAAGTGCAACAGACGAAGGCGACAGTGGCCGACTCGTTTTGGAAGGCGGAAACGTTATTCGAAAAGAAGACGTTCAGGCAAGCCGCGGTACCACATTCTTAGTCGAAGACCTATTCTACAACACCCCCGTACGCCGCACATTCCTAAGCAGCGAAACTGCCGAAAGCACGCGCATTTTTGACGTTGTCCTAAAAACCGCTATTGCACATCCTGAAATTCGCTTTGACTATAAAGTCGGCGACAAGTCCGTTTTCACGGGAGTTCCCGGAGAACTCCGCAACCGCATCGCCGAGGCAATCGGTTCAAAAATCGCAAAGGTACTCCTTCCCGTCGACTACACCGAAGCGGGCGTTCATATCTGGGGGTACATCTCCCCAACCACCGAAACGAACGGCAAGCGGAACCACCAATTTTTATTTATCCGCAACCGCCCTATCGAAAGCAAGATGATCAGCAAAGCGGTGCAGCAGGCTTACGAACCTTACGGGGCACAGTGCAAACCGGTATCTGTCCTATTCATGGACATGCCGGATATGGAATTCGACGTAAACGTACACCCCGCCAAGAGGGAAGTCCGTTTCGCCAATCAGAACCTAGTCTTCTTGGTTGTCGCCCACGCCATTCGCGATACGTTTACAAAGAATATGGAGTCGAATTCACCGTTCATCGACTTAAGCGATGAAATCGCGGGCATTTCGCAAACGAAACCGACCGAAGTACAAGACAATCCCAAAGTTCCCTACGGCTTCGAAGAACCGATTTACAAGCCATCATCGAATTTTGCCCCAAGCCCCTCTGATTTTGCTACAAAGGAATCCTCGGGCGACATTCCTGAAATGTCCAACCGCCAGGCAACGCCTTTTAACTACGAAAGACATCGCGAGACCCACCCCGCCGAAGACCTTGCACAGGACATGTTCAGCCAGCCCGAAGCAGGCAAAGTAATTTCGCTCGAAGGCCATGTAAACGAAACGCCCGCCCCCACACCACAGTGGGTTCCGCCGACTTTTTTTCAGATTGCAAACACCTATATCGCAGGTGAAGATTCCAACGGGCTCTTAGTCATCGACCAACATGCGGCACACTCGCGAGTCCTTTATGAACAAGCTCTAGAGACTCTAAAAAAAGGTTCAGCCCTCGACAGTCAGGAACTTTTGTTCCCCGAACTTCTGGACCTTTCCAAAATAGAAGTCGAAGCACTCCGAAGCGTCGAGGATCAGTTCAAGCATCTGGGATTCTACATCGAACATTTCGGCGGCGAAACCTATCAGATACGCGCGATTCCAAGCGCACTCCCGCTTTCGCGCGCCATCAAGGCGGTCAAGGACTTTCTGGATAGCATCGGCGACGAAGGTAAAGGCGAAGGCGACATGGTAAAGGTGCAAGACACCATCGCGAAAGCCTGGGCAAATACGAACGCCTACCAGGCCGGCGACAAGCTAAAGCCCGAAGAAATGGCCGCACTCGTAAGTCAACTGATGCTCACCGAAGAGCCCCTCAAATCCCCCTACGGTCACCCGACGCTACTGCGCTTTACACTCGACGAATTGGCCAAGAAATTCAAGCGCTAGCCCTTCGAGCGTTTTGCCCACCGAGAGTTTTGCGTGAAGATTCGAGGTTTCGGGTTTCAGGTTACAGGTTTCAGCCCCGTGCAAGTGAGCATTTTCCGTTCCATTCAAGCAATCATCAATTTTTTTTGCCAAGGCACATTGTTGGAAAGGGCCAAGAATATACTCAGGATACACCTGTTTTCCTAAGATGATATTGGGCAGGGCAAAATACTTTGTCCTAATAAAAATTCGCCCTAGACAATAAGTCAGCAAATCCGGCTTGGTGCAAACAACGAACGGAATGCCAGACAAGGCAAGTTCTAAAGTCGCCGTACCTGGACAGGCAAGAGCAAAGAAATAGCTGCCAAAGAACGCCCTTCGGGCTGATATTTCCGACGGCACCTCGACCACCTGCACATTCGCAAGATTCTTTAAACAATGTAAATTACAAAAATCAGTGACAAATTCTTGAATAGGCGCCACAAGTTCACTGCGGGCACAGGCGATCGTGACCGACTCTGGAGGCTGATTCAGATTCGCGACGGTATTCAGGTAAACAGGCAAATTACGCAACGCCTGCGACTTACGGCTCCCCGGCAATAACAGACAGCTTTGACTAGAGATTGCCGCGGTCGCAGAGATCCCTCGCAATGACGTATTTTCCTCGATGTACAATTCCGAAATCCGAATTCCGAATTCCGAATTAACGAACGGATGTTTTACGCGCACAACGTTGCAGAGAGCCTCTGCGTAAGCCCGCTCTTCAAAATCAAAGAATACCGCAAGTTTGACATAAGGGTTTTGGGCAAGAACTTTCGCACGCCCGCGTTTCCACGCCCATACCTGCGGAGGCGCCACATATAAGGCTGGCTTATGCAACTCCCCCGCCCGTTTAACCAATTTCATGTTGAAGCCGGGATAATCAATCGCAATTAGCCCCAAGCATTCCGGCGATTCAAGAGCCGATTTTAGAATTCTAAAGCTCTGACGCAGTTTCAAATATCTGGGCAACACATCGCCAAACCCCGAAACGGGCAAATTTTCAAAATCAACCAGGGGAATCATTCCCGCATCTTGCATCCGGTGCCCGCCCGACCCCTGAACAAAAATATTTCGAAAGGCCGCATTTTCAGAAAGAAGCGCCCTTACCAAGGGTTCTCCGATAACATCACCGGAATCTTCTCCAGCGCAAATCAGAATGTACGGCTTACACGCCATATTCCTTTACCGTTTTGCGCGGTTAGACACCCAAATTTTCAGGACACCCAGGTCTTTACGAAGGAACTGCAACAGTTCGGGCGTATACACCACCTTTTTATTTTTCAGGGTGAGCACATGGACATTTCCCGATTCCGTTTCGACATGGGCCACAATTTCGCAACCGCGTTCCCCTTCGAAAGGTTCGTACTTTTCCATCGCAGAGAGCAATTTATCGCTAAACGAATCATCGACCATCGACGAATAAAGAACCATGTGAATATGGCTCACCATATCTGAACGCACGCGATCCAGCTGAATGACTTCTTCTACAATAATCTGTACGCCATCGCCCATGCGCTGCTGTTCCAGGGTTCCCTTGACAAGGACTCGGTCATCAAGCGCCACCGTATCGCGGAACTTTTCCCACAGGTCCTTCTTAAAGAACATTTCTAGGTCGCCGTGGAAATCCTGAATAGACCCCACACCAATGGTATCGCCCTTCTTGGTTTCAATAGAACGCAGCTTGGTCACGACACCGCCCACAATAACCGTACCGCCCACATGGCGCGACAGTTCTTCTTCATCCAGGGAACACGAGGTAAACCCCTGCAGTTCCGGACGGAATTCATCGAGCGGATGGCCCGAAAGGAACATGCCAAGAACGTCACGTTCCTTGTTGAGCATTTCCATCGCCGTCCATTCTTCGGCTTCTTCAAGGACCTCAGCGGAGCTATCCATCGAAGGAGCGCTTCCGCCCATATCGAAAAGCGACATCTGTCCGCGGTCCTTATCTTCTTGGAACCTCGACGCCACTTCCATGGCACGGTCTACGGTCGCCATCAGCACCGCACGGCTTCCCGGCAGTTCATCCAGGGCACCCGCCATAATCAAGCTTTCAATCAAGCGCTTGTTCATTGGCGGACGCTTTTCCTTCTGTTCGCCCTGGAATTCAGTCACGCGCTTGCAAAAATCAAAGATATCCTTAAACTTGCCGCGACGTTCGCGTTCGGCCACAATATCTTCGACAACCGCGATACCGACATTTCGAATTCCGGCAAGGCCAAACAGAATTTTTCCATCGGGAGTTGCCACAAATTCGCCCATCGAGGCATTGATATTCGGCGAAACCACATCGATATCGAGACGCTTACATTCCAAAATAATGGTGACGATATCTTCGGTCTTTCCCATCTTCGAGGTCATCGAAGCGGCCATGTATTCAGGCCCGTAATGAGCCTTGAGGTATGCCGTCTGGTAAGCCACGTAAGCGTAGGCCGCAGCGTGACTCTTGTTGAATGCGTATCCGCAGAACGGAAGCACCGCATTCCATACCTTTTGAATCATGTCATGGTCGTAGCCCTTTTCTTCGCACTTTCTGAAGAACTCCGGTTCGAGCTTCGCCATCTTTTCGGGCATCTTTTTCGCCATGATACGGCGAATATTGTCAGCACCACCCAGCGAATACCCGCCCAGAATCTGGGCAAGCTTCATCACCTGTTCCTGGTACACAATCACGCCGTAAGTTTCGCCGAGGACCTGTTCCAAATCAGGATGGTAGCAGTCGATTTCTTCCTGGCCATTCTTACGGGCAATAAAGTGCGGAATCTGGTCAATCGGCCCCGGACGATACAGGGCGTTCATAGCGATCAGGTCAAAGATTCGCGTCGGCTTCAGTTCGCGCAGGTACTTCTGCATACCCGGAGATTCAAACTGGAACACCGTCGTCGTCATTCCCTTGCCAAGCAAGTCGAACGTTTCCTTGTCATCGAGCGGAATGTGGCCCATGTCAAGTTCTATCGAGCGATTCTTCTTGACCATGCTCACCGTATCTTGAATGATCGACAAGTTGATAAGGCCAAGGAAGTCCATCTTCAAAAGTCCGATGTCTTCGGCGTAGTGCTTGTCATACATCACCACCGGAGTATCTTCGGGGGCAGCACGGTACAAAGGCGCAAGGTTATAAATCGGGGTCGGCGTAATCACCACGCCGCAAGCATGCACACCCGTCTGGCGCGGCAAATCTTCGAGCTTTTTAGCGATATCCCAAAGGTTCTGGTAGCTGGCGCGGCTACCAATCATCGCCTGCAAGGGTTCCGGGCTGTAACCGTCTTCCAGGTTGTTGCCCTTCTTGTCTTTACCCGTCCAAGCCTGCTTTAGGCTAAAGTTCAAGGTACGCTGCGGGAACAGCTTGGTAATCTGCTTTGCTTCGGCAGGCGGAAGTCCCAAGACGCGAGCCACGTCGGTAATCACCGCTTTGGACTTGAGCATACCGTAGGTAATAATCTGGCCCACGCATTCCTTGCCGTACTTGTCCGTCACGTACTGAATCACGCGACCGCGGTCACGGTCCGCAAAATCGGTATCGATATCCGGCATGGACACGCGTTCGGGGTTCAGGAATCGTTCAAAAAGGAGATCGAAAGTAAGCGGGTCAATGTCGGTAATACCGATAATGTAAGTGACCAGAGAACCAGCGGCAGAACCACGGCCCGGGCCCACGGGAATCCCATGTTCACGGGACCAGTTAATGAAGTCCCACACAATCAACAGGTAGCCCGCCACGTTCATGTTGCGGATACAGTTGATTTCTTTGTACATGCGCTTGCCCACATCGGTTTCGTGGGCAGGGAACTTAAAGTCTTCTTTCGGGAATCGCCACTTGAGACGCTGATTACAAAGGTGCGTAATGTAAATGTCGGCATCGCCGCCCGGTTTACACCAACGGCGAACACTCTTGTCCCAAGCTTTCTGGTCGTCCTCATCGAAAAATTCCGGCTGAGACAAACGTTCAATTTCGGCCTTGTCTGCATCGGTCAGGGCATCTTCGGCAATTCCCTTGTCTGCACAATAGGTCGCCGTCACCTTTTTCTTTTTGTCCTTGATGACACCCTTGAGTTCGCGTTCGCGTACGACCGGATATTCCGCGTCGTATTCCGCCTTCATAATCGCCTTGATGTTCTGGTATTCATCAGAGGCCAAAAAATCTTCGGGAATCTTGAATCGCGGCCAGAATTCATCGCCGATACCGGTCTTGACCGTGTAATTGCATCGTTCTGCAATCTTGACCGTATTTTCGATGGCGCCCGGAATATTCCCGAACAGTTCCACCATTTCGGCTTCGCTGCGGAAATAGAACTTGTCCGTCGGAAAGCGCTTGTCATCAAAGCCGTTCAGGGTTTCCTTTAGCGCAATGCAGCGCAAAATCTTATGCGCCTGGGCATCTTCGGGCTTAATGTAATGAACATCGCCCACAGCTACAATTTCTCGCCCGAGTTCGCCGGCCAATTTTACATTAAACTCATTCAGCAAGCCCTGCTGCTTAACCCCATTGTCGCACACCGAAATGTACAGATGGTCGTGATCGAAAATCTTGTCGAGGGCTTCCATGTATTCACGGGCAACGCTATTGCGTCCGGCAGCCACATTCTGGCCATACTTGCTAAAAAAGTCCCCCGCAATGGCAATAATACCTTCTTTGTGTTCCTCAACCACGGAAAGGGGAACAGACGGAATTTCAGCCCAGCGGTCGCCGTCTTCGTAACGGTAACTCACGATACGGAGCAAGTTGTAGTAGCCCTTTTCGTTTTCGACCAACAGCGTCAGGCGTTCAAAGGTAATCGGGTCTTTCTGGTTCGCACTCGAAGTGTCCACGTAAATGTGGCACCCGTAAATCGTCTTGACCGGCGGAAGCCCCTTTTCCTTACGGCCCTTGTTCATGTCTTTTCCACGCGTCTGTATTTCAAGGACGCCAAACATAGCCGCATGGTCGGTAAGGGCTACGGCAGGGGCGTTTTCATCGGCGGCGGCAGCCAAAATATCATCGAGACGGGCGGACGCCTGTAAAACAGAAAATTCGGAATGAACCTGGAGGTGAACAAAAGCCATAACTGCAATTTAGTAAATGGAGCCTAAGAAAAAAGCCCGCAGCGATGCGGGACTTGGTTTAAACAGGTTCTGATTTTTTATTTTTTTGAATCTTCAAAGGGAATGCCAAAAATAGCCGCTCTACCCAAAGAATCATACACGACAAGCGGATAACGTTCCGTGTCTGTATAGTCTATCCAATCAACATAACCCGAATCATGAGAATTTGAAGAGGTAATAGGATCAATCGTCGCAGTGGTGTCCACTGGGGTCAAAATCGTATCCATAGCAATCGTCGTATCCGGTTCAAGAACCGAGGACTGATCTTCAGAATTGTAGCGAACCACATTCGAGATTCTCAGCTGGTCGTACGCACCCGAAGTTGTCATAGCTTCATTCTGACCAGGACCTTCCATGCAGCAGTCCGACTTAAATCCAATTACGAACAAGTTTTCGTAAGGATTACTGCGGCTGGCAGCTTCGTAACCTTCTGTATGAACCATATCGGCAACCTTTTCGCCATTCACCCAAAGGCTCATAGAGCCGTTGCCCCACTGACCGGCAATCAGGTTCCAATCCTTCTTCAGTTCTACAGCACCCTTCACAAAGAAGTGCTTGTTATGATGGTTCTTCTGGAAATAAAGTTCGCTATTCTTGTAGAAGAAATGCACGCGGGCGCCATCGTTGCCGAGGAGCGTACGGGCGGTTTCAAAGAAATCGTCATTCGGGCGGAACCAGAATTCAACCGTACCGGCAGCCATCGCATCGACCAGATTGATTCCTGTCGGAGCGACTTCACCACTCTTCAAGGAAATCGCCTTGCCGCAAACGCCATCGACCGATTCACCTTCACGGTAGACCGTTTCAAGTTCATCTAGATAAAGAGTGGAATCGTCCATTACAAGAGCAGGTGCGACACACTTCTTAACGGCAGCCGATGCCACCGGAACCGTAGCATTTTCAAAGTAGCGCGATCCCTGAGCCGCCAACAGCGACCACAACGGTTGTTCCAAAGGCGCGGGCACCGTATCGATATTCAAAATCGTGTCGTCAACAATCGTATCGTTAACCAAGGTGTCATCCACCAACGAATCCTTCGGTAAAGTATCAACAACAGCCGTATCGGAACTTAAAGTATCAGGTTCAACAACGGCATCATCAGCCATCTTGTATCGCGTAATATTGGAAATGCGGAACTGGTCGAAGGAACCCGAAGTGGTCATTGCTGCATACTGGCCGGGGCCTTCCATGCAGCAGCTAGACTTGTAACCGATTACCACCAGGTTTTCAAACGGAATGCCGCGCTGAGCCGGAGCATAACCCTTGTCATGTTCCACATGGGCAATCAACTTGCCGTTAACCCACACGCTCATATAACCATCGCCCCACTGGCCCGCAATCAGGTTCCAGTCATCGTCCTTGAGTTTTGCCTTGCCATTTACATAGTAATGCAAGTTATGATGGTTCTTCTGGAAATAGAGTTCGCCATCTTTATAGAAGAAATGAATTCGGGCGCCATCGTTACCGATAAGGGTTCGTGCATTGTCGTAAAAGTCTTCGTTCGGGCGGAACCAGAATTCTACCGTTCCGACCTTCATGGAGTCAATCAGGTTCACACCGAGAGGGGCCACCTGGCCATCTTGCAACTTAAGTGCTTTTCCGCAGACACCTTCGACCATTTCGCCTTCGTCAAACAGCGATTCCAGTTCGTCCAAGTAGCGGGTATTTTCATCCATGGCAAGCGCCGGAGCGGCACAACGGCCATTCACAAGGGCAGAGCCACCGATAATGGGAGCCCCCTGGTCTTGAGAAAGAGAATCGAAATAGCCGGCAATGCCCAATTCATCGATTCGAGCCCACATATTCTTGGAGTCGTTTTTCTGGAATACCGAATCATCGTTAGAGATTATCTTATCTGGAGCCGGATCCGATTCGGAACATCCCCAAAGAAAGGCTCCCATAGCCACCAAAGAAGCCGAAAGCCATTTCACCATTTTTTGACTCATAAAGTCCTCCATTCTTATTCGTAAGAATAATATAACAAAAATCCCTTTTATTTGCAATTTTTTTTATTTTAGATGCAATAAAAAGCACCTGTTTTGCAAAATAATGTATTTTTCGTCAAAAAAAAGCAATTTTTATGAGCAATACCGGAAATAAGAATTTAAAAATCGCCATTGACGCCCGTATGGTCAACCGCACCGGAATCGGAACATGCATTCAGCATTGGCTAAAGGATGTTGCCTATACAATCGCTCTTGGCGACCCCAAGAATCTTGAGCCCTACGGCAACATCCCCAAGCACATTCCCTTTATCAGCAGCATTTATGGCTACGAAGAACAGCTGAAATTTCCGTACCGAGCGCTCTACCGAGAAAAGCCCGATGTCTTGCACATTCCGCACTGCAACGTTCCGCTTTTCTACCGCGGCAAAATGATCGTCACCATCCACGACCTGACTCATTTGGTTTATCCCGAATTTTTGCCGATGAAAATTGTGCATTGGTACTTCAAGTTCATTTTCTGGTTTGTCTGCAAGCGAGCAAATCACATTATGGTCGTATCGGAAAGTACCAAGCGCGACCTTCTGTGCTTTTACAAGGTGGATCCGTCCAAAATAACGGTCATCCCCCTTGCCGCCGGAAATGAATTTGTCCAAAAGAGTAAAGACGAAGTCGACTACCTGTATGACAAGTTCAACATTCCCCGCGACAAGAAAATCATCCTGTACGTAGGAAACCTGCTCCCCCACAAGAACCTGAACGGCCTTCTGAAGGGTTTTGCCCAAATGAACGGCAAGGAAAATTGCAGGCTCGTTCTTATAGGAAAAGCTTTCGACGGGCGAACGAAAGCCACCATAGAAGGTGACCTTGGCATCGAAAACCTGGTTATCCACGCAGGAATGGTTAGCCAAGAAGATCTCGTTTGCTTCTACAATCTTGCAGACCTCTTTGTACTCCCCTCCCTCTACGAAGGATTCGGGCTTCCCGTCCTCGAAGCGCTTGCATGCAAAACGCCTGTAGCCTGCTCCAACACGTCGTCACTCCCCGAGGTCGGTGGAAATGTCGCCAAATACTTCGATCCTAGCGATCCCCAAAGTATTGCGCACACCCTAGAAAATTCGATCAACGACAAGGGAAAATACGATCACGAAATAGAAGGATGGGTCAGGCAATTCAATTGGAAAGCTTCTGCCGACAAAATTCAAAAAATTGCAGCCGATGTAGCTGCAATCAAGTAATTTTCAAATTCTAAGACAACCTACTTTTTCAGCTTGGTCAGGAATCCGTACTGGAACGGGATAAAGCTTGAATGGCTCAAAAGGCCCGGCATAAACTTGAGCTGCTTACGGATACCCACAATCTTTTCAACTTCAAGACCATTTTCCTTGGCAAAGCGGACAAAGCTCTTCTTGGTCCAGAATGTCTTGTGGTTAATATCCAGCACGCCCAAGGCATGTTCACCTTCGTCCGGCTTAAAGTAGCGGAAATCACGGGTAATAATAATCTTGAGCAAATTTTCGATACAGCAGAAATTCGGCAGCGACACCAGAATGTGACCTTCGGGATTCAGGTGCTTTTTGCAGAAGTTAATCAGGTCTACCGGATCGTTCACGTGTTCCAGAACATCGCACATCACCACGAGATCAAACTTTTTATCTTCGGTGTATTGTTCGTAAAACACGTGATGGTATTCGTTGAAACCACCCGGAACCTTGTCGATGGTATGCGTATCGGTCCTGTTTTCGGGTTCAATGGCGACCTTGTAGGAATCCTGCGGGTAAATCACATAGTTCAATCCGGCGCCAGCACCAATTTCTAGGACACTCTTAACATCTTTCGGCACCAACATGGCCACATCGTAACGCGCTTTATTCCGGTACATAAAAACCTCTTTTGTCCAAATATAATTTTTTATTTGTCAAAAATGCTATTATTGTAACCAATGGCAACCGATAAGACTGTTTCAAAGCTCTTTATCAAGCGGATATTCCAGCTTCTTGTAAGCGTGGGCGGTTTCGCCTATATCTTTTACAAGATTCCGCTTGCAAGCGTTGCAGAAAACTGGAACCTCGGGATGACCCCCTGGATTCTAGCGACTCTTGTGGCCGCGACCCTGATCATGGTGATTCAGGCAAACCGCTGGAAAGGGCTTTCGGTACAAGGTCCCGAAATTCCGTTCAAGACCTACTACGCCTACACGGCCATGGGCTACTTCTTTAACAACCTGTTGCCCACCGGCTTTGGCGGCGACGCCGTAAAGTCACTCGCCTTCGGTAAAAAATTCAACCAGACAAGCCAATCCATTTCGGCAGTGTTCCTTGCCCGCATCCAAGGGCTTTTGGCAATGTTCCTGTGCTTTTTCATAGCACTCCCCTTCGCCTTGAATCAAGCCGAGATTCCCTTTACCTATACGTTAATTATGACGTTCGCCCTTTTGGCCTGCATGGCAATTGTGGTCCTTTGCCTTTTTTCGGACAAGGTTCCCGTACCGGCCGTCATCTTAAACAAGCTAACCCTTATTCCCAAAATGCAGAAAAGCCTGTCTATTTACAGGCAGTACAAGAAACAGGTTCTTTTGTCGTCTCTAGATTCCCTGTGGTTGCAACTTTTGACCCTGTTCATGGCCTACGCCTACTTTAGGGCTGTCGGGCAATCTATCGACATCTGCATTCTTATCGTATTTACAAGCATCACCACAATAGTTTCGATGCTCCCGATATCCCTAAACGGCATCGGCGTACGCGAAGGCGTTCAAGTCGCCCTATTTACGGGAATTTTAGGGATTCCTGCTCCGGTCGTACTTTCTGCAGGGCTCTTGGGCTACATTCCGTTGCTGTTCCAAGCTCTGCAAGGGGCAGTAGTTTTAGTCGGAAGTAGAAAATAAAAAGGGTTGCAAACCTTAAAAGATTTGCAACCCATAGTTGAACTTAGTTGGTAAAGCTTAGAGATCCTTCGACTTCATCACTTCGTGATTCCGCTCAGGATGACACAACGCGTCTGTTCTAAGCTCTAAATTATCCCCAGACTTCGTCCTTGAGCTCGCGGCCCCACATTTCCTTGATGACTTCGTCCACCTTCTTGCCTTCGAAGAGGAGGGCGTGTACAGCGTTCACAATGGGCATTTCGACGCCAAGCTTATCAGCCAGTGCCTTGGTGCTCTTGCAAGTCGGTACGCCTTCGGCCACCATTTTCATACCGGCAAGAACCTGTTCAATCGTTTCGCCCTTACCGATGTGTTCGCCCACATAGCGGTTGCGGCTGTGCTGAGAAAGACAAGTCACAATCAAGTCGCCCATGCCGGCAAGGCCAGCAAAGGTTTCGGGCTTTGCGCCGAGAGCCTTACCGAGGCGGCACATTTCAGCCTGACCGCGAGTGAGGATAGCGGCACGAGTATTGTCGCCAATCTTGTACTTGCCACCGGCTTCGAGGCCGTAAAGCACACCAGAAGCGATAGCAATCACGTTCTTGACGGAACCGCAGAGTTCCACGCCCACGATGTCGGTAGAAGTGTAGACACGCAGGTAGGAGCAGCTCATGGTCTTCTGGACGAGCTTGGCGGATTCTTCGTTCACGCAAGCAGAAACAATCGCCGTTAGAATGTGGCGGCTGACTTCTTCAGCATGCGACGGGCCACTAAAGGCAACCATTTTGTCTTCGGTGAGCCAAGGAACGTTTTCGAGAAGCACTTCGCTCATGAGCTGGTTCGTGCCTTCGAGAATACCCTTCGTAGCACAGACCACCACCGGTTCCTTGCCCTTGACCGGAGTCCACTTGCCAAGATTCTTGGCGACACCGCCCATAAATTGGCTCGGCACCACAATCAAAACCATATCGCAGCCTTCAAGGGCGGCGTTCATATCGGTTGTATATTTAAAGTCGGCCGGGAAGATAACGCCCGGAAGTTTATCCTTGTACTGGTGTTCCGTAGAAAGCAAGTCTACTTCGGCCTGGGAATTGGTCCAGAACATCACTTCATTCTTATTTTCGTACACCACCTGGCCAAGAGAAAGTCCCCAACCACCTGTACCTAAAACTGTAACCTTCATAATAAATCCTCGCCTATCACTTTTTCCTATAATCTACAATAATTAAGCCTTCGGAGTCTTGCGTTTGCTGCCAAAACCGTTCTCGGTGCCGTTCATTAGGCGTTTAATGTTAGCCTTGTGCTTCACAATCACGAAAACCGCAACCAGAAGACAGGTAATCCAAAGTCCTTCATTAAACTTTTCCGGAGGGAAAGGCAACTGCAGGTAACCCATTGTCGAAAAAGCGGCAAGCGCCACACAGGCAGCAATGCTCCCCACCGACACGTACTTCGATGCAAACGTGAAAATAATCCAAACACCAAAGGCAGAAAGCGCGGTAATCGGGCAAAGCGCAAGGAACACGCCCAAAGCGGCGAGAACGCCCTTACCGCCACGGAATCCGGCAAAGCAGGTAAAACTGTGTCCTAAAATCACCAAGAGGCCTGCAACAAGCGGCACCCAATGGGAGTAGTCCGCACCACCGGCGGCCACCTGGGCTTCGCACATCTTAATGGCGATCCACGGTCCAAAGAAGCCCTTGAGTAGGTCCATCAGCACCACGGGGAGCGCCGGTTTCCAGCCAAGTACGCGGAACGTATTGGTGAGTCCCGCATTCTTGGAGCCGTAATCTCTAATGTCGAACGACTTTCCCTTTGCGATTTTTGCGATCCAGATCGCGCTCGGGATTGACCCCAGCAAGTACGCTATTGGAAGACTCAGTAAACTGTTCAAGATCTTCATCCTTTCTAAGGGTTAATTTCTGGTCGAAGTTCAAGCGGAGGGGCGCACCCTGCAGCTGGAATTCTTCGTAAAACTGTTTGAGCAAGTAACGCTTGTAAGAATCGGCCACCAGTTCCGGTGTGCGGGTTTCAATGGCAATCACAGGAGGCTCCACCATAATCTGGCAGGCGCGAGTGAGCTGTACCACACGGGCGTTCTGGCTTGGCACCGGATTCTTTTCCAGGAAACTTGCGAAGGCGGTTGCCACGCGGTCGCGGCCAAGCACACGGCGGCAGTTGGCATACACCGTCTGAATGGCCTGCACAATACGGTTGACGCGCTGACCTTCCTTGGCGCTCGCCGAAATAATCGGCACGTATTCAAGCATCGGTTCGCGTTCGAGCATTTCCTTGACCATGTGGTCAAAGGACTTTTCGGTCTTGTCCGGGAAAATATCCCACTTGTTGAGCACAAGCACCAAGCCCTTGCCCGCCTTGCGAATTTCAGTAATGATGCGGAAGTCCTGGACTTCAAGCCCGCGGGTGCAGTCGACCATGAGTACCGACACATCGGAGCGACGAATGCTTTCGAGCGTACGCATGTTGCTGAAAATTTCGACTTCGTCTTCGACCTTCGCCTTCTTGCGCAGGCCCGCCGTATCGGTCACCACGAACTTAACACCATCGACCGCAAAGTCGCAGTCAATGGAGTCGCGCGTCGTTCCCGGAATATCGGACACCACGGCGCGGTCTTCGTTCAGCAAACGGTTCAAGAGAGTGCTCTTACCCGCATTCGGACGACCGAGAATGGCAAAGCGAATCGGACGTTCTTCGCGACGTTCACCACGCACAGGCGTCGGGAGCACAGCCACGACTTCGTCCATGAGCGAAAGGCAGGCATAGCCCGTAAGTGCGCTGATAGTACGCGGAAGTCCAAAGCCCAGTTTCAGAAACTCGTAGCTTTCTTGACGGTCGGCACCGTTTTCGCTCTTGTTCGCGACAAGAATCACCTTCTTGTCGAGCTTGCGGATCATGCGGGCAAACTGTTCATCGAGCTTGGTAATGCCCACGCGGACATCCACCATAAAGAGCACCAGGTCAGCCTCTTCAACAGCATTAAAAATCTGCGTGCGCACACTGTCGGCAAGCACGTCGATGGAATCGTCCGGCAAGAAACCACCGGTATCGACCACCGTAAATTCATGGCCTTTGTAATTGGCCGTTTGGTAATGCCTATCGCGGGTCACGCCGTCGCGGTCAGAAACAACTGCGGCACGACGCCCCAAGATTCGGTTAAAAAGCGAGGACTTGCCCACGTTCGGGCGTCCAACTATACATACGACAGGTAATTTCATCGAGTTAAAATATAGTAAATAGTGGTTAGGGGTTGGTGGTTAGGGCAATAGCAAGAAAGCCCGCCGGAGGCAGGCTCTAGGTGCAAAAAGAAAAAAATTCTTATTTAAATGTTGCGGTAATCGTCGTCATTTCGCCGGGGTTGACGGTACGCGTAATATCAGTAACGCCATCGCTCCAACCAATGAACACCCCCCCCGCATTAGATACTGCAGTCAGCGTCACGGGAACACCGCTATAGAAATTCAACGTCATCGAGCTTTGGTCTAGCGGCAAGTCATGTACGGCAATTTGGCCCGAGCCCTGCACCGTGAGCGTCATTTCTACCGATGACCCCAGCGCAAAATACGATTCCATCTGTTCACGGACCTTCGCCTGGCGAGTCTGCGCAAAGTTCTTTATCGTTTCAAGATTACTGCTTACAGACGATGCATCATAGCCCCAGAATTCCACATCACGCGCCACTTCGGCCTGCACCTGCGACTGCAATTCGTCAATGCGCTTTACAAGCCTATCGGCAGAGAAGTTCATGGACAAGAGTACGCAGAAGCGGTTGATGAAAGCATTCTTGAAACCTTCATTCTGAAGCAAGCGAATCATGAGAATCGTGTGTTCCGAAATGGAGCCACTCGTCTGCTGTTGGCCGCCCATGCCAGGCACCATTCCCATGCCCATGCCGTTCGTACCATTTGCATTGGTTACATAGCTGAACACGTTACTATTCTGCGTATTGTAGCCTGCGCCAAAACCGAAATCGACATCATACAGGAACCATTTCCATTTGCTCTTTTGGCTCGCGACGCGCCACTTTTTCATGTTATTGTGAGGCCAGTCGCCATTATTCACGAACATTTCGGCCTGCATGTAGTTCATGTAGTTGTCGACATCAATCTGGTCGGCAATTTTCTGATAGTTGGCGTCACTCGTAAGTTCGTTACTCTGGAGCCACTCAATCATCGCCTTGTAATCGGTCGCCGAACCGGCAGAAGCATCGTTATTAGCATCGATCAAGTCGATATCCGAAGCATCAAGACCGTACTTGGTTTCGTAATAGTATTCGTTGTTACGTTCGCGCAAATCGTGCACACCGTAGTACTTGCCATTGTAGTACACAACAACATAACGCCCACGTTGGTAATCGACATCCAGGCCTTCTGTCATCGAAGTTCCGATGCGGTCGCGCACATAGTCGTCACCACTGTTGTTTCCAAAATTACGGAGCGAGAACGCCTTGAACTTTTTGAGCTCGGGGTGATCCGGGAACAGCGTGTATTTGAGGCGTTTATCGCCATATTCTTCACGCAAAGTAATCGAGAACGACTTTTTTTCTTTCGCGCGGCTATACTGTCCCGAAATCTTGTAGTCGCCCATCACGCCGAACGCAGGAGTTTTCGGAGAGCCAGGTTCAAACATTTCCACGTAAACGGGAAGTTCGCGGTTGCTCCAGAAATTCGCTCCCTTCTTCGAATCCATCATCGCGGCTCCGTTACCCGTCATATACAGACCCGTATCGGGGCTGAACATCGAAAGCGGATCGGTAGTCACAAACAACGTTGCGATCGAAGGCTGACTTTCAAAAACATAGGTGCGAATAATTTCTTCGCTCGGATAAGACCCCACGGCATAGGTGCGGCAGCGGAGCACAGCAGTCGCATTTATCGTCAAAGCCTGTTCTACCGTTGGTGAATTCGCTGTCGGTTCCGCTCCACCCTGTTCGCAGCGCGTACCCGCCGGGAAAGAAACCGTCACCGCAGAGGAATAGAAACCCGAAGGCGGAATATTCACCGCATTCGACTGCGCCTGCACTGCAAACACCTCGCCCACCGTGTTGCCGTATGGCGAAGGTGATGCAAAACCCCAGTTACCCGCCGCATCGCGAGACCAGGACGCCCCCGTAGGCACCGCGGAATAGCGCACCGAATCCAGGATTCCCGTTTCGTTCACCAAGTAAAGCACACCGCCCTGGTCTTCCGCCTTGAAAGTCGTGTGCGGTTCGTGACCGCGCTTGCGAGCAATATAAGACGTCACCTTGATCGTCGTCGATTCAGAGCCCTGCGTTTCCGTCGCGAAAGTCGTAGCAGTCACATTGTTACGCTTAAGGTCAGTCGCGTTGTCGCCAAGCCTTACGTAGTACACCGACGATGAATCGCCCGTTCCGCGAAGGTTCTTGCCCGTCCACGCACTAATATCGTTGCCTTCCTTGAAATTCACGCGAATTTTGTGAGTCTTGGTGATAAACCCGCGAATCACGAGCTGGTCGGCGTTACCGAGTTTTGCGGCACCGGAATTCACCACCAGCCGCGTGTACGTTCCCCCTTGCGCCACCCTCATGACGGCACCCACCTGGTTTACGCCATTTTCATTGAAGCACAGCGAAGACTTTCCCGGCAGGTTTTCGGCATTCGATGTCGTTGTGGCTCCCGTAGCTCCTGCGCCATTGTTTCCGGCACCTGCATCACCCCCCATACCGGGGATGGCTCCGCCACCAAAGTCACCCATGCCGCCGCCAAAGTCAAAGCCCGGCATCATGCCAAAGCCACTGCCAGCCGAAGCTTCGGAACTGCAATCGGTCCCAATCATATTGACCGAATCAGAAGGAGCAATGTAATCCGCATAGTTCTTGCCCGAAAGGAACACGATCATGTGCCCCTTCGCAGGAACCGTCGCATCACCGAACACCCACCGACGCGGGAACCTGGCGTCATTACTCAGAGCAATACCCTTAAGACTTACCGGAGCATCACTCGTATTGTAAAGTTCGAGCCAGCCGGGGTCATTACCATCGTTATCCTTGAAATTCGCATTCGACGGAGAAACCTCCGAGAAAATCACCGGGAAATTACCGATAAACGGCACCGTCGTATCGACCGGAACCATATCAGGGTCTTCTCCAGGGAGAGGCCCATCGTGCGAGCCATCGCTTTTCTTGGAAGACGAAGAATTTCCCTGCGGGTTTTGCGGATCGTCTATCACCGCAGAACTATTCGCAGAAACCGGATTCCCCTCGCCATCAATTCCAATTTGTGAACCCGACGAAATTTCATCAGGTTCGATTTCATCTGAACTTGCTCCAGATGAGCTGTCCGAGCATGCCACCACACACGCCAGGACACAACAAAACCATACATCCCATAAATTGAATTTCATGGTATGCATATTTCAAAAATATAACTTCGCCACCAAAAAGCAACCCTAGAAGAAGCCAAAATGTGATGCAGCGCACACAAAAACCGGTAAAATTTTCGCAACTGATCCAACGAAGTTTCGAAAAACCTCGGATAGCCAAGCAAAAACAGAATTCATAGGCTTATTTGGAGTGTAAACAAAAATTACGTTGACAACCTGTTAGTAGCTGCAAACAGTTGTTTGTAGAACAAACAACCGCCTCGGTCATGACAAAATGCAAGCATTTTGTCGCGACGCTCGGCTTAAGTTTGTTTGCAAAATTCGACCATTTTTGAAAATAGGCGTTTTTCCTTTGTAGATTTGCTCTCCTGGAATTAACGAAGATGTAATTATGAGTAAATCCATTTCTGAAAAATTGAAAGGACAAGTCTATATTGATCCGCGACTTGATACGGGGTTCAAGAATCTGTTTGCAAGCAAGGCGGCAATCAAGGATTTCTTGGACGGAATTTTGCAATTGCAAGGCGACGACCGAATCAAGGATCTCAGCTATTCTTTCGACCATACGCTCCGTTTCAGGGTTCCCGAAGAGAGAAACGTCATCTTGGATGCATTCGCAACCACGGGAACCAGGCGCTTTCTGGACATTGAAATGCAAAAGGCGGAGCACGATTTTTTCATCGACCGCACCGTACTGTACAAGGCGTTTCAGATTATCAAGGGCAAACAGGAAATGGAAAACTCGGACGAATTCAAGAACCTCTCCAGAGAACAGAAGGAATACAGGCGCTACGAAATTCCTGAGAGCGTGTCCATTTGGATTTGTGACTTCGAATTGCCCCAGACTGTAGGAAATTATATCGACGAATGGGCTATTTACAGCAGGGAATCGCTGAAAAATGGTATTTTCAACACCATTTCCGCGAAAAATAAGTATATTATGGTTAACCTGCCCAGGTTCAACAAGACCGTTGATGAAATCGTCGACCCCGTTGACGTTTGGCTCTACGTACTCAAGCATGCCAGCGATGGCAAGGAATTGCCCAATTTCGGGAGCACCATCGTCAGCGAGGCTCTAGACCGCATCAAGATCGACAACCTGGACAATAGCACCTTGAACGAGCTGGAGAGAGAAATGACTACAAAAGAGGAAATGGAATGCCGCCTCGCCGGAGCCAAAATCAGGACTCAACTCGAAACACGGCTCGAAATGGTCGATGCCATGCTCGCCAACGGAAAGTTGACCGATGAAGAAATCTCTGATATGTCAGAAATTCCGTTAGAAGAAATTCAGAAACGCAGGGCTCTTCGCGAAAAAAAGCTTTAAGCTGCCCCCCACAAAAAAAACTAATGCATATTCAGGGATAGTATTCTTCTGGATTTTTGCCATAGAATCTGGAGAAATAATCCGATACGCCAGTCCAATCGGGATATACCGTGTCTATGGTTCGGCCAAGCAGATTAAGCTCTTCGCGGATTCGGGCCTTAGCGCAATACGGAATAAGAAGTTTAGCCAAACGAATTTCGGGACCTTTGTTGGTTTCTAAGGTCGCCAAGTGATGCTTATCGCCATCCATTCCAAACAGCAAAAACGCTCCTTGCTGAGAACGAATCCTTGGATTATCTAAAAGAGGATGAACGCAATAAACGGACTCCATATTATCCTTTTTTATCCATGATTCAAAATAAGGTTTTTCAGCCCTAATTTCATGAAGTAAGTGCTTGATAGAATCATTTTCATTGAAAGCCTTTCGCTCGAATTCATCTGTAGAATTTGACAAGCCTCTTATATCAAGATCGTCGTAATGATAAACTGCAATATTTGAAATGACGCTTACAACATCGGAATGCCAGCTGCGAATCGATTCCTTCGGGACCTCATAGACCAAAACGACTGAATCCTTTTTGTCATCATAGGGATATTTAGGATCGTGATATAATGCAAAAAATAAAGCTTGCAAGGAATCTATAGAAACATCAAGAACTCTCGTCGGAATTCCATAATGCTGCATCAAAACCAATTTTTCAAAAGTCGACTTACAGTTTATGAATTCATGACTAAGCCTTCTTTCACATTCTCGAAATAAGTCCGACTCGTTATCTCCTTCAAGCCGATTTCCTCGAGCAATTCCAGGTTGCCCAGCTGTTTCTCCATAATCCTCAGGCTCGCCCCGAAAATAGATTTGAACATTATCGCGACAACCATCAAGACCATACCGCGAGAAATTCTTAAGAATTTCCAGATAGTCAGCAACGGAATAAACATTGTGACAGGCTGCCATTAGGGCACCTCGACATTTGTGATGGAAAGCGCATTATTCGCATCATCAACAGTCAGTTTCAATGGTTTCTTGTTAAGCATTGCCATTGCAAGAAGCGTTGTCATTATAGCGCTGGGATTAGCAATGGAGTAAATCTCATCCTGTTTAAGAATTTTAGATGATTGCGGGGTTGAAGTTTCTTCCAACAGGTTAAAAACCTCGTCCTTTGATTTTTCATAGCGATGTTTGCCAACGCCGCTGATACTTACTTTATTTGCAGAATCAATTTTTGTAATGATTGCCGTGATTGAATATGTCGCCATTTTATACCTCATTGTTTTGGTGAAAAAGAAGTGAAGGGCCGTGCCACTGTGTGGCTTGGCCCTGTGCAGACCTATGGTGTGCGGTTTAGTCCTGAAGACAACGAACCGATTTACCGTAGCCTTTACCGGTGTCATCGTCTTGGATCACCTTATCGCTTACATCCAATATCCAGGAGTAGGCATGATTGCTATTGTACTCAGTGGCGCTCCAGAACTCGACTCCATTACCGTATTCGAGGGGGATTGGGTTCCAAATGTCGCTACCAACAGGAAGAGCGGAGAACCCATACGCATCCTCGAATGTCCTGCCCCAACCCGTTTGTGACTTGAGAGTCTTTCCTGCTGTTGATTGCCCACCAACTTCGTTAAAAAGAGTTTCCCATTCCGTTTTCGTAGGCATGTGCCAGCCCGGTGGACAAACTCCCTGAACCTTTGCCGGGAGAGAGCAAGTCTTGCCACAACCGCAGTCCACACCATTGCCACCGTCATAAAGGGCTGCGGAATCGATTGCATCACTCCAGGTGTAAAGACGACCTGCCGTTTCGGCACAATTTTTCTCATGATAGTATTCGCACCAACTGCCCCTCGGAGTCTTCACGCCAGCGGCATAGTTCAGATTTTCAGCCATCCATGTCTGGTTACCAATTTTCACCGTTTTGTAGACTTTATTATCGCGTTCATCGGTCATGGTGCCGTATGTAATTTCCGGGTTCAGGCGAGCCTCCTTCGGAATATCCCACCTCCACTCCGTCATATTTACCCAGCCGTTTGCCGTGCAGTAGAAAGGAGTTTCCCATTTATTCTTATCCATTGCTCCTTCACGTTTTTCTGTACAAGCATTATTTAAAGTCTTATCGAAACCATCCGCGATCTTCCATTCGCCCTGCTTTTCGTCATATTTGTATTTTTCTCCCGTCACAAGCCCCGTCCACAATTCTCCGTCAACGCCCTTATCTTTACCAGACTTATAAAAATCCTTCTCAACATTGGTCGCTTCAACCCACGCGTCATCCTTACAGATGTAACGAGTCTGCGTCCCATATTTGGAACTATGCTCGTTCTTTACAGCGAGAATTTCGCCCTCATTTTTTGAATCGCATTCGCCAAGGCCGTAGGTCGTGTACCAGAAGTTACGTACGTACTTTTCAAAATCGGGCACCGTTCCTAGATTCCACATTTCGATGTTGCTACGGATAGGGGCTAATTCGCCCGCAAGGTCTTTTGAAGCCGCCCAATCGGCAATTTTTGCCTTTGTTTGTTCGTCATCCCAGCTTCCGTCACTTTCGATATCAATCGCGAACTTGGTCAAGAATTCGGTAAGATCGGTTTCGTTCAAGTCACGGAGCGTCAGCACACTTAACGCAAGAAGCGCCGCATTGCCATCGCTCTTGCCGAAAATGTCAAGATCTTCGGAACTTGCAAACTCACCCTCGATGCCAAAGGCTTTCAGGACTTCGGTAGCAGCCTGTTTTTTGGCAGAGGCTACATCCATGCCCGTACGCGCCAAGTACATGGCGCGTTCGTATTCTAGGTGCGTAAGCAAGTTGATGTTCACCGTCTTGCGGTCGGAAAGGTCCGTGAAAGCGTTCAAGGAGACCTGTCCTTTGGAATTACTTCCCGTGATTTCGTTACGGAAATACCCACTCGTTTCAAGCAACGCATACTGGCTCACAAGCGTCACGTTCGAAACGCTGAACTTGCCTTCGTCCGTAGTAATTTTCCCAGTAAAGCTCTTGCCTGTTTGGGCATAGGTCACGCCGTCCAATTCGTAAAGCTTGACCGCTGAACCTACTGCAAAAGGGCCTTTCTGCGACACGCCACTAATGGACACGTCCTTAATCTCAACTATGCCAGGCAGTTCAGATGCTGAACTGTTCTCCTCGTTCGTAAGGGTACTACTAGAAGACTCCCCGTCAAGCGAGGATTGAGAAGATGAAGATTCCGCAGAATCAGAGGACGAGGATTCATCCTTGACGGAGGATGACGACTTCGCCTTATCCGTACCGCCACTCGAGCTGACTTCATCCTCGCAGTCTTCACAACTCGATGAAGATTTCTTCTTGCCGGTGCTACTGCTAGATTCTTCGGCATCCTCCAACGTAGAAGAGGATGACTCATCTTCGTCATTGTAAGAATTCAGGGAATCGACATTTATCCATTCACCCTTTAAACAGACAAAGTCGGATTTTTCTTTCTTGACAAAGACGGTATCACCCTCTAGGTCATTGGAACAAGCCTCCAAGTCTTCAACAGAAGAAACCAGTTCGTTTTTTTCTGGAGCGCTGCTGCTACCGCTATCGCCACCGCAAGCGAACAGAAGCGCGCAACTAGAGATAGCAACGCCTGCTTTCAGCAAGTTTTCAATGATGATTTTTGTTTCCGGTTTTTTGTTCCAAGCCATGATAGCCTCCATTGTTAAAAACCTATGGAGTTCACTCTTGTAGTATGGCAGGAACCGTGCCAAAATTTGCTTGAAAGCAAAAGGCGCGAGTCGCTGCATTTACCTAACCGAGGCTCTCGAATGCCTATGCATGATAAACGCAAACGACCCACGCCCCAAAAGGGCGACAACACTGCGGACATGGATTGCTTCGCATCTACGATGCTCGCAATGACGTTTCCACAATTTGTCGAAACACGCCCAAAGGAGCCACGACAAGTGGCCCGTTAAACGTATCTACGTGAGCGTTCGCCTTGTCCTCATGCATTGGAAATTTTCGAGATTTCGGTTAGAGAACAAGAGCAAAACTCTATTTTGAATTAAAAATAACATAAAAATTTACAAAACGAACGGTATTTATCAAAAAAAAAATACACAACCTCACAAATTTGCCCAAAACAGCAAATTTTCGCTAATCCAAATTGGAATAATGTAAAATTGACAAGCGCCCCCACGGATTATATATTTCTACTTGTATTCTACCAAAGGGGGTTCACAGCAATGTTTCGGAAGCCTATTGTCACCTTCGTTTTCACTCTCGCCAGCATTTGTTCGGCATGGGCGGAGCCGCTGTTCATCGGCTACTACCCCGACTGGGGAAAGTGGCACAAGCCGGCCTACACCGTAGACAAGGTGCCATACGAAAAGTTGACGCACGTGCTGTGGAGTTTCATTACGCCGGACACCGACGGTTCGCTCAAAGGCGACGCTGCAGAAGACCCGACGGCATTGGATGAAATGGTCGAACTCGCACACGCCGCAGGCACCAAGGCGATCGTTTCGCTCGGCGGTGGCGGACAAAGTGAAAACTTCGTACCCGTCGCATCGGACGATGATCTCCGCCAAAAGTTTATCGCGAACCTCGTGCAGTTCGTGGCCGACCACAACCTGGACGGCCTCGACATGGACTGGGAATGGGAATACAACCCCGTCCCCGAAGCAGACACCATCGCCTACAGCAAGTTGCTCTCCGAACTCCGCGAAGCGCTCCCCCAGGGCAAGACTCTTTCGGCGGCACTCCCCTGCTCGCCCTATTACGGCAAATGGTTCACGCCCGAAGTCCTCGTGAAAAATCTGGACTGGTTCGGGTTCATGACCTACGACATGACCGGCGACTGGGATGACAAGGCCATGTTCGATTCGCCGCTCTACCCGCACGAAGGCTACACCACCTGGTCGTGGGAAGAAACCCGCGACTATTGGAAAAACCGCGGAGTCCCCACCGAAAAGATGGTCTTCGGCATTCCCTCTTTCGGATTCCAATTTGATGGAGCGACAGGCCCCGGCACCGACTTCATCAAGAAAACCGCAAAACAAGTCCCCTACAAGGATATCGTTACAAACCCCGAATGGGAATACTATTTCGACAGCGTCTCCGTAGAGCCCTACGGCGTATCTTCGACCGGCTACGTCACCTTCGAAGACCCGCATTCTTCCGCCATCAAGAGCCGCTGGGTCAAGGAAAACGGCTACGCAGGCATCATGGTGTGGGAGGTCTCGCACGACTACATCGAGGGTACGGGCAACCCGATTCTCGACAGCATCGCGGTCGTGCTCCGCGAATCCGCGACCACCGCCATACGCCCTGCAAGTAAAATCCGTGCTACAGGTTCACAGCAGCGCCTACAAAACACTCAAGGCAAGCAGTTTGACGCCCTCGGAAAAAAAGTGCAAAACAAGCAAAAGACAAAGCTCCATTTGCACCTTTTCGAGCCGTAACCACAGGCGCTGCGCCCCCCCCTTTATTTACAAGCTATCTACAGGCTTACGAACTTGCGCATCCCAAGCGCAACGGCCAGGATGCACACCGCAACAGAGATGAGCAGAACGACCACAGGGACAAACACGTCCTGCAAGAAAATTTCGTGACCGAGCTGCACCAGCAGCAAAAGCGGCACGATAAAAATCAACGAAAAATGAGTCGCCGCACGCACCGTCTTGACGCGCAGCGAAAGGTATAACGAAAAGGAACTCGTCAAGAGAACCGCCGAAAGGGCTCCCAGAACAGACGCCACGGCCGCAGTGGTCGAAATTTCAGGGTGAGCGAACCAGAAGGCGCCTTCCGCCAGCAACGAAAACACCACCGGGAAAGGCAACACGGCAAATAGCTTTCCCCAAAAAAGTCTTGCCGGAGCAATCGGCGCAAGCTGCAAAAGTTCGAGAGAATTTCTTTCGCGCTCCCCCGCAAAGCTGTCCGCCGCAAGGGGTGAACCCATCGGAGCCATGAGGCAGCCGAGCAGGAGCATCATATACCCTTCCATGCCTTCCATAATCTGATCGCCATACCGCGAGACGGCAATCGCCTGACTCGCCGCAAGAATCACAGGCGGAATAATAAAGGGAATCCAAAATTTGGGATCCCTAAAAATCAGGCGGATTTCATGTCTAAAGACGTGAAGCATGAATAGGTTGCTTTAACCGCAAAAGAAATCTAACGAGCAAAGCCCGCCTGGACCAGGTTCACAAGACCGCGGGCGAAAGACTTCGCTTGAGCCTTGGCCTCGTCATCAACCACAGGAACCCACTTTGCAAGCGGGATCTTCTTGTCGCGCTTCAGATCCAGGACCAACTGGGCAACGCAATATTCGTCGTAAACGATATCGTTTGCATAAGTGTCGAAATTGAATTTCTTGGCGGCATAACGGTCATTCTGGAAGTCTTCGAACGCGGCTTCGCAGTCTTCCTGGTTGATCGCATAGCGCAGGTTGAACGTCACAGGGCATTCATCATCTTCGTAAGAAATCGTAATCTTGCCCGAAGATTCCTTAAGATCCGAGACCTCCACCGAAACGAGTCCATCATAGATAGTCAACTCTTCGCAGGAACCCACGCGAATATCCGCAAGCATTTTCTTTTCGTTGGTAGAAGTATCACGCGGAGCCTTGAAAAGATTATAGAAGTCCGTGAGATACTGATCCACTTCTTCAAGTGCGGAATTGCCCTTGCGGAACAAGGCGTAGTAATCCTTCATAAAGCAGCTGCCGTTATACTGAGAAACCATCGATACGATATCGTCATCGTCGAGGCGAAGGCCGCTCAGAATTTTCAGGCCGTCCTCTTCGCTGTTGCCCCAGAATCCAACAGGGAACGACTCGCCGTCATAGCTATACTTCGCGACTTCCTTCTTTCCCTTTTTGGCAGTAACGACGCCCTTGCGTTCAGTCACCTTGTAGGTCACCGTATCCCATTCGGCGCCCTTGTCGTCGGGGCCGACCAAATTACCAAGCGTTCCCGTCTTGCAAACCGGAACTATTTTCACAAACGAAGAATTATCTTCGTCATAGGAATATTTCGCCTTGGAAAGCACAATTTCAAAGGGTTCGTCCAAATCAAACGTCCCCGAACTAGAATCATCGCTACAGGCAACCATCGCAAAAGTCGAACCGAGCGCGAGGGTGGCAGCACCCATCATTTTAGCAAGAGACAGTTCCATTTTTTTACGAATCATATATTCTCCGTTTTAAATCAGATTTCACCCTTGAAAAAGGATTCAAAGTCGATATCACTTACCATATCGACAATAAACTCCGGTTTGTCAAATAATTTTTCAAGATCATGCTGTTTTGTTTCGCCACAGAGCGGAAGCACGAACCGGCAGCCACTGCGCTTGGCAAGTTCAAAGTCGGTATAGAGGCGGTCACCCACGAACAGGATTTCTTCGGGCTTGTACTTTTTCAAAAGCCCCGAAAGCATCGCCGGGTTGGGCTTACCGAAACTGCGTTCGGGTTCTACACCGTAGGCCGTCTTGAGGAGCGCCATAAAACTTCCGATATCGGGCACGGGGCCATTTGCATCGGGGCAGACAAAGTCGGTGTGCGTGACCCAGAAAGGAATCTTACGCTGCACGCGGAACGAAAGTTCGCAAAGCTCGCGGTAGTTAAAACTGTTATGGTAGGCAATCAGCACCAGTTCGGTGTCGGCGACATCAGGATGCAGGTTGAGCGTCGGGTCCTGCGCAGCAAACCACTCCGTGACTTCGGGATTCGCGAAAAAGAAAACGTTCTTGATTCCTTCTTCGTGAATGGCGTCGAGCGAATGGTACAAGGCCGAGATAATCGCATCGTCGGACAGCGGAAGCCCCATGACCTTGAGACGGTTCTCGTAGAACACGGGCGACTTGCTGGTGTTGTTGCTCAGGTAGTAGACGGGCACCTGACGCGCCACTCGGCAGACAGTCTTGACGGCCTTGGGGTACGGACGACCACTCAGGTATAACGTACCGTCGAGATCAAACACAACAGCTTTTACGGGAGTGCGTTTCGTCATATGAATGAATATAGTAATTAGCAGACGGTAGGAAATGACTCGAGCGTGTCATCCTGAGCGAAACGAAGTGAAGTCGAAGGATCTCTAGTTGAATAAGGTCCCTGAGCCTGCCGAAGGGGGAAGTTTCCCCCTCGCGAAAGCCTTGCCAAATCCAGCGCAGGCCTCCTTACGATATTTGCACTCACTCGCTAACCGGTTACACCGGGGCTCATTCGTCACAAATCTCGCAGTCGGCCTTAACTTCGGCGCAAGTCTTTCGCTACCCTCACTACGGGGGTTCCCCCCGTAACGCCCCCGAAGCATCACGAAGCAATAACTTTTTTATTTTTGTGCTATGAAGACACCTGATAGTCGCTTTTATTGCCCGCTGATTTCGGTCGGCACCATTACCTTGGACGAAAACGAGAGTAGCCACGCCGTGCGCGTGTGCAGGGCGTGTGCGGGCGACACGCTGCAGTTGTCCGATGGACTTGGGCATTTCGCCGATGCCGTCATCGAAGTTGCCGACGCAAAAGCGTGTGTGGTTCGGGTAGACGAGGTCATCGAAGCAAAGGATCCGCGGCCCAAGGTGTCGCTCGGGATCGCCTGCCTCAAGGACGACGCCTTGGAAGAAGTCGTCTTTCACGCCGCGCAGACAGAAATTGACAGCATCGTTTTTCTGCGTACGGATTTTTCGCAGGAACCGAAGAATTCCGACTTGAAAAAGACGGTTCGCCGCGCCGAACTCAAGAGTCTCGTGAGCCTCAAGCAGTCGAAAAAGCCCTGGATGACGCACATCGAAGGCCCCATCGAATTTTCGGAATGGCTCAAAAGCTACAAGGGCGACCTTGTCCTCTGCGACATCGACGGGACAAGTGCTCCCGCCCTCGAAACCCTAGCCTCCCCCACGACGCTCCTTGTGGGCCCCGAGGGCGGATTTTCCCCGAAAGAAATCGAGGCCATCAAGAATTTCAGCAACGGGGCGGTCCACGCCATGAAACTCGGAAACACACGGCTCCGGGCGCGCACCGCCGCAATCATCGCCATCGGAAAAATCGTCTGCGGATAATAAATCTATCTTTTACCTTAACGCATACTTCCTACCGACACTAAAGAATGAACCGCTTTGAACTCTTAAAGACATCGAAAAAATCCAAGGCCCGACTGGGCGTCGTCCACACCGATCACGGCGACGTGACAACCCCCATCTTTATGCCGGTAGGTACAGAAGCGACCGTCAAGGCAGTCACTCCCGCCCAGCTGAAGGACATCAAGGCAGAAATCATTCTCGCCAATACCTACCACCTGTATCTGCGCCCCACCACGCCCCGCATCGCAAAAGCGGGCGGCATCCACAAGTTCATGGGCTGGGACGGTCCCGTTCTTACGGACAGCGGTGGATTCCAGGTATGGAGCCTCAAGGATCTTCGCAAAATCACCCCCGAAGGCGTTGAATTTAGGAGCATCCTCGACGGATCGAAGCACTTTTTCAGCCCCGCAAGCGTAATGAACGCCCAGCGCGAAATCGGCGCCGACATCATCATGGCGCTCGACGAATGTACCCCGTTCCCAAGCACCGCTAAGGAAGCCGAACACAGCCTCAAGTTCACGCTCAAGTGGACCGCCGAAGCCATGCAGTGGCTTAAGGAACACCCGCCCATTCACGGCTACGACCAGCAATTTTTCGGAATCATTCAGGGCGGCATGCACAAAGATCTGCGCAAGCAAGCGATTGAACGCATCGCCGAACTCGGCCCCGATGGCTACGCCATGGGGGGCCTTTCCGTGGGCGAACCCACCGAAACCATGTACGAAATTGCCGACTTCTGCACAGACATCTTGCCGCAGGACCACGCCCGCTACGTGATGGGCGTAGGAACACCGTGGAACCTGCTCGAACTTATCGAGCGCGGAGTCGACATGTGCGACTGCGTAATGCCCACCCGCAACGCCCGCAACGGAATGCTCTTTACAAGCGAAGGCGTTCTACGCTACAAGGCCGCCCGCCATGCCGAAGAATTCGACAAGCCGGTCGACCCCAATTGCGACTGTTACTGTTGCAGAAACTTTAGCCGCGCCTATCTGCGTCACCTGCACCATGCAGGAGAATCGCTCGGGTTTACGCTCGCAAGCATCCACAACCTACACTTCTACCTGCACCTGATGCGCGAAGCCAAGCAGCACATCGCCGACGATACCTTCGAGGAATGGAAGAAGGAAAAGTGCGAAATATTGCAACGAGATTTGCAATAGTCGTTCGCATCTAGGAAAGGAGATTCCCGACCAAGTCGGGAATGACATCTATTAGGACTGCCGATTTTATTCTACCGACTTACCTTTTTCAACGGCATCGGCAAGGGTCATACCGGTAAATTCCTGAGCGCTGAACCAGCGGCCGCTCTTCTTGTCGTCCAGAAGCACAGACACCATGGAACCCGGAATCACACTTTCGGGAGCGTTCGGGGCATTCGGGCCACCGAGATCCGTACGCAACCACCCCGGATCCATCACGTTCATCATCACGTCCGTTCCATTTAATTTACACGCAAAATCTTTAACAAACTTCGTTAAAGCAGCCTTAGCGCAGGCATATCCCATCAGTTCCGGTTCATTGGCGATACCGCTTGTGGTAAGCTGCATACGGCCAAAGCCACGCTGGATCATCCCCGGCAAGAAGTGGTAGGCAATTTTTACCGGAGCAAAGAAGTTCACCGCCATGGCATGGTGGAAATCATCCATCGTATTGGTCAGGTAGTCGCTAAAGTAATGGCTCATGAGTCCCGCATTATTGAACACCAGGTCAACCTGGACACCCCAGCTATCGATTTCGGCGAGGGCGGCATCAATTTCAGCTTCGCTTTCCAGGTTACAGCCCACGGCGCGAACTTCAACACCGTATTTCTTGAGTTCGGCAATCACTGGTTCCGCGTGAGCCTTATCGCGCCCCTGCAAAATGATGTTTGCACCGAGTTTTGCCATTTCGATAGCGGTAAGACGGCCTACGCCGCGGCAGCCGCCGGTAATCAAGGTCCATTTGCCCTTAACGTCAATCATGAATCCATCCTTTGGTTTAGAGGCGGTCCAATCCGCCAAACAATCTAATGTAAAAATAAACAAGATTCACTCGGGCAATCTGTATTTTTTCAAGATTTTTGTACACAATCGTAAAAGTACCGAGCATATCTTTTTTCTAAATTTATGCCGTAAATTTTCAAAGGAAACCACCATGGATATTCCCGAATCCTCGAATTTTGTACAGGACATTATCGTAAACGACCTCGCCACGGGCAAGCGCAAGAACGTGCACACCCGTTTTCCCCCTGAACCGAACGGCTACATCCACATCGGACACGCCAAGTCCATCTGCCTGAACTTCGGTACGGCAAACAAGTACAAGGACTTCGGTGGCGTCACGAACCTCCGCTTCGACGACACGAACCCCACTAAAGAAGACGTGGAATACGTGGACTCCATCCGCGAAGACGTGAAGTGGCTCGGCTTTGAATGGAAGGGCGGCGAATACTTCGCAAGCGACTACTACGACCAGATTTACGCTTTTGCCGAAAAGCTCATCGAAATGGGCAAGGCTTACGTGGAAGACCTGACCCGCGACGAGATGCAGGAATACCGCGGCAACGACGCCGGCAAGCCGAGCCGTCCGAGCCCCTACCGCGACCGCAGCGTCGAAGAGAACATGAAGCTCTTCCGCGAAATGCGCGACGGCAAGTATGCCGACGGCGAAAAGTGCCTCCGTGCCAAGGTGGACCTTTCTAGCCCGAACATGAACATGCGCGATCCGGTCATCTACCGCATTAAGCACTGCACCCACCACCGTACCGGCGACAAGTGGTGCATCTACCCGATGTATGACTTTGCGCACCCGCTTAGCGACTGGATCGAAGGCATTACCCACTCCATCTGTACGCTGGAATTCGAAGCGCACCGCCCGCTATACGACTGGTTCCTGATTGAACTGGGCCTGGACAATCGCCCGCAGCAGATTGAATTTGCCCGCCTGAACCTCACCTACACCATGATGAGCAAGCGTAAGCTTTTGGAACTGGTGCAGACGAAGGCCGTGATGGGCTGGAACGACCCGCGTATGCCGACGGTTTGCGGTTACCGCCGCCGCGGATTTACCCCGAGTTCCATCCGCGAGTTCTGCGACCGTATCGGCGTTTCCAAGGCCGACTCCATGGTCGATGTGAACCTCCTCTACTTCTGCATCCGCGAAGAACTGAACCAGACCGCCAATCGCGTGATGGCCGTGATTGATCCGGTCAAGCTCGTGATTGACAACTGGGAAGCGGGCAAGGTTGAAATGATCGAAGTGGAAAATAACCCGAACGACCCGAACGCAGGCACGCGCCAGGTACCGTTCAGCGGCGAACTCTACATCGAAGCCGACGACTTTATGGAAGAACCGCCGAAGAAGTACTTCCGCCTGAAACCCGAAGGCGAAGTCCGCCTGAAGGGCGCCTACTTCGTGACTTGCAAGAGTGTCGAAAAGGACGCCGACGGCAAGGTGAAGGTCATTCACTGCGTCTATGACCCGCAGAGCAAGGGTGGTGAAACTCCCGATGGCCGCAAGGTCAAGGGCACCATCCACTGGGTTTCCGCCGCTCACGCCGTGGACGCCGAAGTACGCCTGATCGACAACCTCTTCACGCTCGAAGACCCCTCGGCAGTTCCCGAAGGCGAAGACTGGCACGACTACCTGAACCCGGAATCCATGGTCATCAAGCAGGCCAAGGTGGAACCGAGCCTCGCCAACGCAAAGCTCGAAGACCGCTTCCAGTTCATGCGCCAGGGCTACTTCTGCCTCGATAGCGAAGATTCCAAGCCGGGTCACCTGGTGTTCAACCGCACCGTGGGCCTGAAGGATTCCTTCAACCCGTCCAAGTAATTCGAGCCTCAAAAACTCAGAAGCAACTTTATATAAAATGACGGCTTCCCTTCGGGAAGCCGTTTTCATTTCCAGCGAAAATTTCGCCAACTTATTCGAAGAATCTGAGGGAATAGCCCCTAACTACTCCGTATCCTTTATGCAGCGGACTGAAATTTCGTAGTCGCCCTTGTTCGTGTCGCCGACGTAATAAGCTCCGTAATTACTGTAGACCATGCCTAGATTATAGGCATTATAGTAACCTTCCTCAGAAGAACTCCAGAAGAACGCGCCTTTGCCATCGTCGACGTAACTGTCGCCAGCTTTCTTGCCTGCAGGGAGAGCCAAGAAACCATAGACATCCCTGCCAAGGTATTGAGTGTTATTAGAATATAGATTCCATCCAAACCTGGACTTCAACAGTATGCCAGCATTCGAAGAACCTCCGACAGCAGCGAACAAAGTATTCCACTCATCGTTGTTTGGCAAATGCCAACCTTCGGGGCAAATACCTCGCACAGGGTAGGTCGGAGTGCATATCGATTCGCGACCACAATTTTTGCCATTCGTAGAGAACACCCCAGCACTATCCATGGCAGCAGACCAATGGTATAGGCGACCATACTTTTCGCATTTTTGGTCAAAGCCCTCATAACAACTCGAACGTCCGCCTAAAAGCCCCGGGTACATTACGCTATCCGAGAAATTCAGGTTTTCGGCCATCCAGGTCTGCGAACCAATCTTTACAATTTTATAAACCTTGTTGTCACGTTCATCAGTAATCGTTTCGTACTTTGCCGTATCGGGGTATTCATAGCTACCCAGTTCCCACACATACGATGTAGAAGACTTTTTCTTGCAATCATATACACCGTAAGCAAATGCACTATATACGGAATCTCGTTGTACATCTGCCGTATAAGAAACACAACCAAGGCCAATGTTTCGCTCCAACTGCAAAGCCACCCTGAAGGTATCCTTTTCGCACACATACTGCGCCGTATCCACAACAAGTCCTTTCAAAAGTTCACCATTCCTATTACAAGGCAATCCGTATGTATTTCTCTGGAAAATCGTTGCCACACTCCATTTTGTTCCATTGCAGAAGTAATAGGCCGTATCACGCACCACGCCACGCACCACCGTTCCAGAATCACTCTTGGTGCAAGTTTGCCCATAGTGGTCGTACTGTTCTACCGTAGCCGTCGCCCAAACCTTGCTCTGGCAGATAAAGTAACTGCCATTCTGCGTTGCAATATCCGATTCCCTCAGTTCCGTACAAAGCCCCAATTCGTCGTACCATTCGCCAACGGAATCGCCGTTGCACACAAGCTTATAGCCCAACTTATTCGAAAGCAGTTCGCGCGTACAAGAGGAACCCTCGGTACCGTTCACCACCTTACCCACAGAATCCCCATCACAGATAATCTTATAGCCGGACTTGTCCGTCAAGGCCTTCATCGTACAAACAGTTCCATTTGTTCCGTTCAAGATAACGCCCACGGAATCTCCATCACAAAGAATCTTATTGCCGTTGCCATTTTTCAAAGGTAACATCCAGCAGGCCGTGCCATCGTCACCATCTCGACCGTCTGTACCATTCGTTCCGTTCCAAATAAAACCAACGGAATCGCCGTCGCAAATAATCTTGCTTCCGGTACTATCTACGGTTTGCATCCAGCAGGCCGTCCCATCTTCGCCATTTTTTCCATCCTTGCCGTCTTCGCCATCCAAGATAACTCCAATGGAATCGCCATCACAAAGAATCTTGTTGCCATTTCCCTCTTTCAAGGGTTCCATCCAGCAGGTCGTACCATTTTCACCGTTCTTTCCATTCTTGCCATCTGTTCCATTTAAAATGACTCCTACCGAATCATGATTGCAAAGAATCTTGTAGCCACTTCCGTCACCAAGTTCTTCGGTCACGCAAGCGGTTCCATTCTTACCATCGGTACCTTTTGTGCCATCTTTTCCGTTCTTGATAAAGCCCACGGAATCACCGTTGCAATACACCGTAACACCTACAATAAAGTTTTCGTTTTCATCATAGACTTCGCTCAGAGAACACACCTTTCCCGGGGCCCCATCATCTCCATCATCGGCATTTTCACCATTGGAACCGTTAGCTCCATCCAGAATCGTCCCCATTTGCACCCAGGAACCCGAGCTATTTTTACAAAAGACATTAAGATTCTCGTCATAGTCCCTTTCCATATAGCAATAGCTACCATCATCTCCCTTGCTTCCGCGTTCACCGGGGAGACCATTTTCGCCGTCGCTTCCGGCATAACCATCCGGTCCCTTATCGCCCGGATCCCCCTTTACCCCCTTTGCACCATCGGCACCATCTTTTCCTGCATCACCCTGTTCGCCTTGCAAGCCTTGCTCACCCTGCAAGCCGTTCAGCACAACGCCCACGGAATCACTCCCGCAAACAATCTTTACGCCACTCGAGTCCGCAAGAGTCTCCGTATGGCACTTGACCGTTTCGTAGACAGTTTCTAGGCTAGAGCCCCCTACGGAACGCCATACGCCACCGACGCAAATTCGCTTAACACGTTCATCACTCACATAAAATTGGACACCTTCGTTTTCGGCAGAACAGGCGGGCAAGTTATCGAAGGACTCGGCCACCTGGAGTTGTTCTTTTTCAATGACTTTAACCGCCTCGTCAGAGGCGGATTCGGAACATGCCGCAAGCAAAGCCAGAGGCATCAACATCGCAAGGGATTTTAGGCATTTCAACATAAGCGACTTCCTTGACAAACTTTTAACATCCATAAAAATCATTTATTCTTGACGCAACGGAGATACCTAAGGATATTCTTATCTCCGTATGAAAAATTCACATACTTCGTATGACTGTACAAATCCAAGAAATAGGCATAGCCACTTCCATATTCTGTAGAAGACCAGAAGGGGCAAACCTCAAGCAAGCTAGAAAAGCCTCCTTTCAAGCCATTCTGATAGCCACCCGGAAGCGCCGTAAAGCCAACGACATCCTTGCCCAAGAGATCATCCCCCGAAACAACACCATTGTAATCGTAGAAATTCCAATCATACGTCGACTTTAACATCTTTCCGGCGAGGTTCTTTCCCACTTCAAGTAGTTTCTTTTCCCACCTAGATTCTGTCGCCAACTTGCCAATATTTATGAACAGACGATCCCATTCACTATTGTTCGGCACATGCCAGCCCTTGGGGCACAACCCCTTCATCTGGTTTTCTACGACACAGGTTTTTCCATATCCGCATCCATCCGTATAATTGGCACTGTCCATCGCCGCCGCCCACGAATAAAGCCTACCGTATTTATTACAATTTTCCAAATCATTGCCATAGCAAGACAAACGACTGGTATCACTCCCTAAAGTTCTGTTACTTGCCGTATCCGCATAGTTCAAGTTTTCGGCCATCCAGGTCTGTGCATCAGCACCTTCGCCAATGACAACGGTCTTATAAACCTTTTTATCACGAGAATCCGTCATCGTGCCGTACTTCCATCCCGTTTCTTCGGCAAAGTCCGTAATTCTCCATGTCGGAGAAGATTTTACCATAGTACACAGATTATTCGCATACCAAACATTTCCATAATGTTCTTCACGCGTAGCCTCCTGATTATAAGAGGTGCAACCCAGTCCTAATTCAAGTTCACGCACGGTGGCCTCCCTAAAACTCCCTCCATCGCACACGTACTTAATGGAATCCACAACCTCACCCGGAACAATCGCGCCGTCTCCGGTGCAAGTTTTTCCATAAACATTACGTTCATTTATGGTAGCCGTCTTCCACTTACCACTACTGCAAATATAGTAGGCCGTATCGGTCACGTTTCCACGAATCACCTCGCCTTCGTTATCCGAGGTGCAAATTCGCTCATACAAATCGTAGTCCGTCATTGCAGCTTTATACCATTTACGCGACTCATTGCCGTAGCAGATATAGTAAGTCGTCGTAATGTGATCGACCACCTTGTTGTTATTTTCGTTACAACCGCCAAGCACAGCCTCTATATACGAGGGCTCACGCCATTGTTCATCTTCGGCATCGTACAAGTACTTTTTCCCGTTAACGTCGCTCTTTTTCAGTGCTCCGTCAGTAGTATCGGCAGGGAAACCGTAGGTGGCATATTCCAGTTCGGTCGCCACGCGCCATTCTGTTCCCGTGCAGTAGTAATAGGCGTCCTTGTTCACCTTGCCCGCAACGACTGTAGCCTTGGCATCGGTATCGCAAACTTTTCCGTTAGTATCGTATTCAATGTCGGTCGCTTCACGCCAGGCCGTACCGTTACAGTAGTAATAAATCTTCTTATTTACCTTACCCGTCTTTACGGTTCCTTCCTTGCTGCAAGCCACCCCATAGGTGTCGTATTCCACAGGCGTCGAAGAAACCCAGCCGCCAGCAGTGCAGGTATAGAAATGAGCGCCGTAAAGTTCAACCACACCAACATTTCCACTTGCACAGGCCGAAAGCGCAATCCAGTCACCTTCGCTGCAAGCATAATCCACGGAGTTGACCGTTTCAAGAATTCCTTCGCGCCATTCGGTGCAAGTTCCAAGCGTATTGAGTAGCACATCCACCGAATCGCCACCGCACATCACCTTTAGGCCAAGGCCATTTTCAAGGGGTTCCATGGTGCAGTTAGTGCCACTGTAGCCATTCAAAATCACGCCGATAGAATCGCCGTTGCATTCCACCTTGTAGCCAGAATTGTCAGCAAGCGGAGTCGTCTCGCAGTTATAACCGTTATAGCCGTTCTTCACCACTCCCACAGAATCGTGACCGCACAAAACCTTGAAACCCGACTTATCTTTCAGTTCAGCAACAGTGCAGCTATCGCCATCGCGGCCATCTGTACCGTTCTCGGCATTTTTACCATTCGTCACAACACCCACAGAATCGCCATCACAAAGAATCTTGTAACCCGATTCGTCTTTCAACTGAGCCACCGTACAGCTAACGCCGTCTTTAGCATCCAAGCCGTCTGTACCTTTTTCGCCATTCCGGATAACACCTACAGAATCCCCTGCACAAAGAATCTTGTAACCGTCCGACTCTAGCTTTTCTACCGTGCAGCTCGTTCCATTTTTGGCATCCGTTCCGTTTTCTCCGTTCGTACCGTTCTTGATAACGCCCACAGAATCCCCGTCACAGAGCAACTTGTAGCCCGACTTATCTTTCAGTTGCTTTACCGTGCAACTCGTTCCGTTTTCACCATTTGTACCATTGGTGCCATCGATACCATTCAGAATCACAGCCGACGTATCGCCACCGCAAAGCACGCGAAGCCCCGTTCCATCTTCAAGGGTTTCCATAACGCAGCTTCTTCCCGGCTCACCGGGTTCACCCGGATTTCCGTCTTTGCCGTTCTTTCCATTCTTTCCGTTGAGCACCACCCCCACGGAATCGCCGCCGCAAATAAGCTTGAGGCCGCTATTGTCCGTAAGCGCTTCTACGGTGCAGCCCGCTCCCGGATCGCCTTTGGCGCCAGTGTCTCCGTTCTCACCATTTTTACCGGAATCACCCGTTTCACCACGGTCGCCCCTATCACCCTTATCGCCCTTTTCACCGGCTTTGCCATCGGCACCCGGTTGTCCCGACTCCCCTTTCTTACCTTGAGCCCCTTGGTCACCACGGGCACCATTCAACACAACGCCTACGGAATCGCCTCCGCAAACGATTTTCACGCCAGAACCATCGGCAACACCTTCGGTGGTACAAGAGGTAGACACCTTGACATTATGCGTATTCACGGTTGCCGAGGCAAGCCATTTCTTGTTCACGCATACATAGGAAGCCTCTTCCTTTTCTACATAGATTTCTTCGCCGACATTGTTGTTGTCGCAAGTAGGCAAGGCGCTCAAAGACTTCACCGACTTAATCGACAACTTTTCTAATGTAGCTTCGTTAGAGCTGGAACTTTCGAGGCATCCCGTAAACAAGGTTGCCGCAGAAGCGAGCATCGCAAAAATTTTCACGCACTTTTTCATAAGCATAACCTCGTTAAATTAGTCCTGAACGCAGCGGACGGAGAAGCCTTCATTTTTATCATCACCCTGAATATAGGCAGAGTTGAATGCCAATCGCCATAGATAGGCCCCCCGATTAGTAGATTCAGTTGAGCTCCAAATGTACGCTACAGACTCCCCATTTCCAAAGCCACCGGAAGATGCGTAGCCACCAGGAACCGCAGAAAAGCCGTACTTATCTTTAGCATAATACCATTCGCTATAGTTCATGGACTGCATACTACTCTCTTGTTTACCCATAGCAGCATAAAGCGTTTCCCATTCACCCCTGCTAGGCAGATGCCAACCCTCTGGACAAATTCCCTGAACTCTCTCCGGGAGCGTACAAGTTTTGCCATCTCCACAAATAATTCCTTCACCATTATCATAGAGTTTGACTGAATCTATGGCAGCCGCCCAAGAGTACAAACGTCCGCGTGTTTTGCAATAGCCTAGCAAATCATTGTAGCACCAGGAGCGATTCTTTAGGCTCGGAGTCTTTACGCTGTCCGCATAATTCAGGTTTTCCGCCATCCAGACTTGCGTTCCAATCGTCACGCTTCTATAGGGCTGACCATCGCGTTCGTCAATAAAGACATCATACTTTATCAGCGGATTCATATAGGACCACGGAATTTTTGCATATTCCGGTTTGGGGTCACCTTTCTTGAGTCCGCACATCAGACGAGAGTCTTTTGGAGCATTCCAAACAGGCACCATGGCACAATACGTACCTTCGGCGGCATTGGTAATTACGCCAACAGAATCATATACGATTACGCCACCCGATTCCTTCGGGCACATCACCTTGAGCTTAGAACCATCTGCCGTGGGTTCCGTGACACAAGAGGATCCATTCTTTCCGTCAGAGCCATTTGTCATCTGATACATGGTCTCCATCGAGGAATCGTCCTTTAGGCAACGAAGGCTTATGCCACCAAGTTTGGAACGGTCCTGCAAGCCAACGTCACTACCCGAGAAATACCTGTAATACGCGGAACCACTTTTGCTGCTATAAGGAGTAGAGGTCCAAATATCGGCATATTCCGTTGCATCACTGCTAAAATTGCTACCATCCCAGTTTCCTGCAGCAAATGCAGAAAAACCATAAATATTGGAGCCATCGTTGAAAAGAGCCGATTTCAACTTGGTCCCCGCATCATCGCCCACAAAATCAATCAAGGTGTTCCATTCATCGTTTGTCGGAACATGCCAACCGCTGGGACATGCCCCCTGTATTGGATACTCCGAAAGGCATTTCGTTCCGTATCCACACCCAGTATTTACACTGTCCATCGCCGCCGCCCAAGAATAATGACGACCATACGTTTTACAACTTTCAGGTTTATTATCCGGGTAACAAGCCGTATTCCCCTTGAGAGAGGGCATCGCCACGCTATCCGCATAGTTCAGGTTTTCGGCCATCCATACCTGCGAGCCGATTTTAGTCGCCTTGTAAACCTGGTTGTCACGGACATCGACAAACATCGCGTATTCATAATCAGGATTCAGGAACTGCCACGAGGGTTTCTCGGTCACAGGCCCCACATAATCTCCGCCACAGGTAATCGCGTAGCCATAGCCATTCTTGTTGACAGAGCAATTCTTACCGTCAGTGCCGTTCTTGCCATCCTTTCCGTCAGAGCCATTTGTCATCTGATACATGGTTTCCATCGAGGAATCGTCCTTTAGGCAACGGACAGGCCTTGCGATATCTTTTTCATAATCCTCATCATATCCATCCCATATTTCAACAACATTTCTATAATCAACTAAGTACAAGAAATAGGGGCCCGGTTCGCTCGACGGCGAAGCGGTATTCATATTAACGTCAGTTCCAAAATAGTTGAATCCTCCATTCATCGAAGCAGTCCCCGTCGGTGCCACTGAGAAGCCATAATCATCGGAGGCCTCGGGCCACCCCGCGTTCTTCGACTTCAGCCTATTTCCCTGCCCATCCACAAACTCGATAAGCGTTTCGTACTCGGCCTTGGCCGGCAGGTGCCAACCGTTGGGGCAAACGCCCTGCACCGGGTAAGTCGGTGAACATTTTTTTCCAAAACCGCACCCCGTATTCAAGGAGTCCATTGCAGCAGACCAGGTGTAATAGCGACCATATTTCGCGCAGGAATCCACTTTATCTGCATAGCAGCGTGAACGTTTTTTCATGCTTTGGAAGTTTACGCTATCGGCATAGTTCAGGTTTTCGGCCATCCACACCTGCGAGCCGATCTTTGTCGCCTTGTAGACCTGGTTGTCGCGGCCATCGACAAACATCGCATATTCATAATCAGGATTCAGGAACTGCCACGAAGGTTTCTCGGTCACCGTCCCCACATAATCTCCGCCACAGGCAAACGTGTAGCCATCGTCATTCTTTTCGATAGAGCAATTTTTGCCATCAATACCGTTCGTACCATTCTTGCCGTTCTTGCCGTTTGTCAGCTGCACCACCGTTGTCATCTGGGAATCGTCCTTTAGGCAACGGACTGAACGTGCAATATTTTTTTCACCATCTCCATCCCATAATTCAGCAACATTTCTATAATCAACAAAGTACAGGTAATAGGCACCAGTTTTACTGGACTGTGTTGCAGACCACACATTAGCGTCAACACCCCAATAATCAGGATGAGGCTCTCCAGTCACATCAAAGCCCGAAGTCGGGGTCACAGAAAACCCATAATCATCGGAGGCTTCGGGCCACCCCGCATTCATCGACTTCAGCATATTTCCACGCCCATCGACAGCCTCCACAAGCGTTTCGTACTCGGCCTTGGTCGGCAGGTGCCAACCGTTGGGGCAAACGCCCTGTACCGGGTATGTCGGCGAGCAGTTTTTACCATAACCGCAACCCGTATTCAAGGAGTCCATTGCTGCAGCCCAGCTGTAATAGCGACCATATTTCGCACAGGAATCCGCATTATCTACATAGCAGCGCGAACGTTTTTTCATGCTTGGATAATTTACGCTATCCGCATAGTTCAGGTTTTCGGCCATCCATACCTGCGAGCCGATTTTCACCATCTTATAAATCTGATTGTCGCGGCTATCGACAAACGTTCCATATTCTACATCGGGGTTCAGGAACTGCCAAGAGGGCTTTTCGTATCCCGCGGTAGCAAAATTGCCACCACAGATGATCGTATAGCCGCTACCGTCTTCGTTTTCTACCGCATAGCAGCTCGTTCCATCGATGCCATTTTTGCCGTTTACGCCGTTAATGGCGCTGAAAAGCGTTCCGATAGAGTCCACACCGCAAATCACCCTGAGTCCCATCACTTCCATGGTTTCCAGGTGACAACTCGTGCCATCATCGCCATTGCTGCCATTTTCTCCGGTTCTTCCATTGTAAACCGTATTGACGAAATTACCGTCGCAATATTGCTCTATGCCTCCATCAATTTCTCTTACATAGCAATCGCTTCCTGGTTCACCATTTTCACCATTGGATCCATCTTCACCATCAACACCATCGCTGCCGTTATAAATATCTCTTACCGTGGATCCACAGGTAATCGTCAGGCCTCTTGGCACCGGCACTCCGGTACTATCGTCCTCAAGAAGGGTTTCTACGGAGCAGTCTTCGCCCGGAGCGCCCTTTTTACCGTTCATTCCGTTCTCGCCATCTTTACCGGCGACACCCTTTTCGCCAGGTTCGCCTTTATCACCCTGATCGCCCTTTGCGCCATCCGCTCCGTCGGCACCGTTTTCGCCCACTTCACCCTTTTCGCCTTTAACGCCCGTTTTACCTTTTTCACCGTTGTAAATCTTTGCCACCAGGGAATCGCCACAAAGGATTTGTACACCGGAATTGTCCTTGAGCGGTTTTGTCGTACACACCATAGATGCATACGTTTCCCATTCCTTGACCTTCGATGTCATTACCCACGCCTTGTCGATACAGGCGTAAATGGCGTTTTCGCTAGTAACATAATATTCCTGCCCCTGTAAATCACTCGTACAAGATGGCAACGACTTTTTGTCCTTGACCACTTCAACATTCGCGGCCACCGTCATTTCAATCGTTTCGCCGGACCCCGAAGAATCCGAACAAGCGTTCCACAGAAGCGCCACTGCAAAAATCAAGAGGAGTCTTAAACAGAATTTCATAGTCACACCCTCCTTACTTACAAGTTCCTAGACGTCCAACAGACCTGATGTTGAAAGAAACGGATTCTCCATAACCATAACCTTTGAACACAAATACGATAGCCGCCACCCTGGAAAGCACCTCGTCACGGTCACGAGCCACACCCCATCCGGCCTGATCAAATTCAGTCCACGGAATATCGACCGTCACATTCGTTCCTTTTTTCATCAAGTACACATAATCGTCATACTCCATCTCTATTTGGAAAGGTTCGTCAGGCTGGAACGAAGCATAGAAATCTTGTTCGGCATCATAGACAACGCATATACCGTCCCAAGATGAAATATCGACAGGGGAATTACCTTCGTCTATAGCAAAGCCTACATCAACATACGGGTAGTCGTAACTGAACCCCATGTGTGCAATCCCGCACACTCCATCGCAATCATCAATATTTGCAGACATGTCAGGATACAAGACATCTTCGGCAAGCCATTCAAAATAGGAATCTCCACCATTTCCATCGTCCTTGTACACCACCCAGTATCCGCCATCTTTATATCCCGTATTGACGGTGTATTCATGCCTTGCTCCGCACCACAGGTCTCCACAAACAATGCCGTTTTTGCCCTTACCCGCGCTGCTAGAGCTGTTCTTACCGGAGCTGTTTGAGCTGTTCTTGGACTTATCGGAGCTACTACTTTCGGGGTCCGTATTATCTTCGCCAGATGAATCGCTGGACGGGATAATCAATTCAGTTCCCTTGTCCCCTACACAACGAACAGCCATATAGCTATTTCTCGCATGGCGGAGAGTTTCCCTTTGCGTTGAATTCACAAAAATGCCATAAGCGCTATCGCTCTTGAATTCGGTAGCCGTCCAAAGCATCGCGTCGGTAGACGCCCCTTCATAGGAAAATCCGTCTTCGGAATTTCCAGTGCCAAAGCCGCCCGGTAGCAAAGCAAGCCCGTATTCATCGGTACCACCCACGGCGCCATCATCAAGAGCCCAACCCTTGAGCGACAACAGAGCGACATTCCCCTGAATTTCGTTCCATTCCGCCTTGGTCGGCAAGTGGAATCCTTCTGGGCAAATTTCCGTCGCCTCGTACCAGTTATACAGATGTCCGTACTTGCGGCAAAGCGAGTGGTCATCGTCGTAGCAAACGCCAAAACCCGAAAGGTTCATATTTTCGGCAAGCCAGACCGAAGAACCAATAGAAACGGTCGCGTACACCTGTCCGTCACGTTCGTCCTGAATTTCACCATAAGTGATTTCTGGATTCAGGTACTTTCGAGTCGATTTAGACTCTTCGCTAGCCGAAGATGTCACCAGGCTCCCCGCAGAAGAACCGTTCAAGATAGCGGCATTGTAATTGTCAGCCTCGGGGTCAGTCGGGTTATCGCGTTCACCGAGAGAGCTACAGGCGGAAAGGAGGAATGCCAAGAGAATGAATGCTACTAGAGATTGCTTCGTCCCTATCGGTCCTCGCAATGACATACGAAGACCCGTTTCGAATTTCAATTTCATAAATTCTAATTTCATCTCACGCCCCCTAGAACACAAAGAACACCAACGTTCCGACAGCCATCATGCCGCCGCCAGCACCATACAAAATATTTCGCATCGTTTTCGCCTGGTCGGCCTTTTTCCACGCATCATCGTAATCAGAAGGATTTTCCGAACGGACATCGTTGTATTTTTTGCGATTGTCATTCATAATCTTGTTTTCATACACACCGGCACCGACACTCACCAATCCCAAAGCGAACAAAGCTATAGAAACCGGCTTAGAAATGTTCATTTTCTTTTTATCCGCTTCGGCAGCAAGGCGCGCCGCTTCTGCCGCCTGGGCAGCCATTTCCGCTTCGCGAGCCTTGGCTTCTTCTGCAGCCTTAATGGAATCGGCACGGAGTTCTTCGGCAGTAGGTTTCACCTTGAGCATTCCGTGAATCATATCGGCCTTGTTGTCGACCCAGTTGACTAGGACAATTTCGCGATAGTCGTCTTCACCGACTTCCACTCGGGCACACAGAGGAATCGTTCCCGTATAAGGAGTCGTTCCAAGCTTCGTTCCATTCACATACAAATTCACTGTGCGAGGAGCATTTTTATATTCGGTTTGAATGGTAATATTTCCCTTCGTAGGTTCCATGACGTTATCTACAAGAATCGTCTTGGAGCTCATCACGTTCACCTTGAACTTTTGCGTTTCGTAGCAACGGTGGTTAAATTCCACATAATGCGGTCCCGGCGAGAACTTCCATTCTCCGCGTCCATACTTGCGGCCGTTCCTTTGCGTTTCGCCGTCAATCGTAACCGTCAGTTCAGATTCAGCACCGATACCGTCGGTCAAAGACGGTTGCAAGTTAATTTTACCCGAAGAAGACGCCGTAATCTTGGAGAAAAGTCCAAACGACTTTTGGCGAATTTCCACTTCGAGCGATTCGATATCGGGAGCCTTGGTGCTGAAGCTTCCCATCAGCTTGTTCCCGGCAGTTTCGTAAAGTTCCACCGTGATCGTGAGGTTATTGGCAAAGCGGCCCACATGCCCCTGGGCAATGTAGTCTGCCGAAATATTTTTACCCGTTTCCACAAGGCAACTGCCTTCGCAATCTTCGACAGCCTTGCCCGGCGGAAGCATCATACTGATGTTTTCGCGGGTCATAATCGTGTAGTTCTGTTCGGCCGGGAGCGCCTTCACGGCCTCGGAACGCAGAACGTCCGTAAGGTACTGTTTTTCTTCGAGAGTAATCACGCCCTTTGCGGCGGTCGTTTCAAGAACAGCCACATGAGTAGCAAGCGCGGGGAATGCCAGAAAAAGGAATGCGACTATGGATTGCCACGCTTGCCTACGGCAAGCTCGCAATGACGTTTCTGCCCTACCTCGCCATGACTTACATATCGTATTCACCAATTTCATAATTCACCCTTCAGTATTTGAATATAATCGGCGCCCTCGGCACCAATCATAAAGCTCGGATGCATCGACTTGTCCACGACAATCGTTCGCGGAAGGTCAATGTTCTCGCCTTCTTTCATCAGTCCAAAACCTTCGGTCATGCGTCCGAACGGATCTATGACCGCAGGGGTCTTTTCGAGCAGGAATTTACTCAAGAATCTCGTGATGTCATCCTTTTCACGCTCCCCGACATTCACCAGGACAATTTTCGTCTTGGCTTCGGCAAGAGCCGCCGCATTTTCAGAAATTTGGCGAAGGCCTTCGCGACAAGGAATGCACCACGTTGCATAATAAACCAAGGCAACCCGCTCCGAAGAAGAAGCTAGTTTACTCAGATGGTTACGCGTAAAGGGGGAATTTTCGTTTTGAAGTTCAAAAACGGCAAACCACGGAAGGGAATCCGAAATGGCGGGTGGAAGCGGAATCTTTACGGACTTTGCAGAGGCGTCTGCAGCAAACGATGAAAGCGCAAAGAACAGGATTGCAACTATGGATTGCCACGCTTGCCTACGGCAAGCTCGCAATGACGTTTTCAAAAAGATCTTCATACACTCTACCTCACAATCCAGCGTTCGATTTCCTTTTTCCATTCGGCAACAAATTCATTCCGCGCCACATTCTTCAAAAGCTTTTCTTTCGCTTCGTCTTCGTCCTTGCGACCGACTCCCTTGAGCGAACCACCCAGGGTAAAGTAGGTTTCGCCACGGCAAGATTTTCCGTTCAGCGCCACCACCTCGGAGCAAGAAACGCCAAGACCGCCTTCCTTACAGGTAGGAGCGGAAACTTCAAGTTCAAGCACCAGGCCCACCTCGCAGGAATCTTCCAGACTCTGGACCTTCACGTCGCCCGAGATTTGTTCAAAGAGGATTTTTCCTTCTTCGCTTTCGATGGCGCCGTCTATATAAATCTTGTACTTGCTTTTAAATTCAATAAAGTGTTCTACGGCCTTTGCATAATTGTTTTCAATTTCAGCCGAAGTTTCGTTAAAGCCGAGCGACTGCAACACCGAAAGGGATTCCCTGTACTTCGCATAAGCCGCCGTCATCTTTTCGTAATTGCTGAACTTGTCTAACGGGTGCGTCGTCATGGTAAGCACCGCCACCGAAGAAACCAAGGCATCGCGGGCACTCTGATATTCTTCGCGGTAGGGCTTTGCCGCATCACTCTTAGACATACAGGCGACCACCCCTACGACACCGTCGTGTGCAATGGTTTCAAGAACCTTGACATCCTGACGGTTACGCAGTTCGGCAGTCACCGTAGACTTTCTGTCGAAAGAAGATGTTACGCTTTCTTTTCCATCGGCAGAAACATCTGATTTGGCCTGCATCGCGCTTGTCGAAACAACGGAGCTCTGAATCTGGGTTGCAATCTGCGTGACCGCATAGTTCAAGGCCTGGTCGTAATCCCCTGCAAGTCCAGAACCGCGCAGTTCACCCTCGGGGCAGACCAGCACATTCAGTTCCTGCGATACAGGAACCCTCGGGGCCGGTGGCGGAGGTGGGTTTTGAGTTACTTCCTTGGATGCACACCCAGAAAGAGCTAACCCGAACGACACAAGAGAAATACAGACCAGTTTAGAATTCATCATTTTACCTTTTATATGCAACTAGAGATTGCTTCGGCCCTGTCGGACCTCGTAGTTGCGCGAAGTTAAAAACAGTGAACAAGTTGCTTGTTCACTGTTTTGCAAACGCGTCTGGCGCCTTACTTAGCGGTTTCAGCATCGATTTCGGCGTAGGCCTTTTCGGCTGCAGCACGAATCTTGTTCTTCATCGCTTCGTTTGCGGCATCGGTATCCTGAATAGACTTCAGGTATTCGGCCACGAGGTCCACGTTGAGCGTCATGATGCCGTAAATCTTGAACTGACCGTCATCGGTGGTTTCAATCTTCACGTCGGTAAGGGTCGCACCATTCAGGCGAGTATCCACGACCGTCTTGGAAGCAGACTGGAAATGTTCAGCGACATCGCCACCCACTTCTTCCTTGAAGTTCTTGGTCAAGGCCTTCATGTGGACGTCGATTTCCTTGGCAAGATCAACACGAGCATTCTGGTCCGCCTTTTCCAAAGCAATCTGTTCGTCCTTAGAAACGCCAATGCCAAGACCAGCCGGAATATGGTCCTTCTTGACCAGGTTAGTCTTTTTCATCTGCATTTCGATAAGAACGCTAGCAGACTTTTCCTGCGGGGTGCTTGCGCAACCAGCAAGGAAAGCAGCGACGGCGAGTGCAGTGAGAATCTTTTTCATATTAAGCCTCCATTAGGGATGATGTAAATTTTGAGTTTCATAACATTATTATAAACAAATAAAAATGCATTGTCAAGCAAAAAGTTTACGAAATGCTTAAAATCACACTCATTCAATAATCCAAGCTGGAATAGTTTGTTAGCACATAATCTTTCCCCAAAAGCCCTACGCAGAGGTCTTTTTCTATTTTTTTTGTCTATTTTTGTAAAAAAAAGCTACATTCGGTGGTATATAGTAAACCGAGGCGCCTATGGAAAACGCAAAAAAGACCATTAACCTGTTCTTAAAAAACACGTTCAGCAGCCCAAACGAACTCAAGGCAGAGCTCTACAAGGCCGGCGTTGCCGCCATGGAAGAAGGCTGGACGTTCATGGACGCAAGCTTCCAACTAGGAGGCAAGGCCCGTGACGACGGTATGGACGGAGAAGAAGTCGAACAGACTCTCCGCCGCGCATTTTCTGCCGAAAAACGCTCCTCGGAACGCCCCGAAGAATCCCCCGCAGCAACACAGGCCCCCGCAGAAGGGGCTGCACCTGCCCAGGCTCACGCCCCCGGCACCCCGCAAACCGTTGCCATGCCAATCATTACGCCGCTTTCGGCAAACATGATTTCGATGGAACAGATGCTTGCCATGGGGCTTGATACGCAGTCCCTGGAACTGTTGCAGAACTTCAAGATTGACCCCGAAGCGCTTTCGATTCCATGGCCCGCCGCAGACTGGCGAAAGGACCTCGCAAAACTTTTGGAAGCAACCTTCGACCCCGACGAAACCATCGCCTTCAAGGTATCGAACACTCCCGAAAGCACCGAAGAACTTGTTTCTAACATCATCGGGCAAGACGACTCCATCAAGAAAATCATGAAGAGTCTTGACAGCCCCGAAGGTGCGCTCCTCTGCATCAACGCGGTCAAGGGTGGCGAAGACACCTCCGACGAATCGTACCATTTCCGCTACGTGGTCGTCGACAACCCAAAGATGTCTTTGGCCAAGCAGCTCGCCTACTACAAGGCCCTGAACCTCCCCTGTGCCGCTCTCGTGAATACGGGTGCAAACTCCGTGCAAGCCTGGGTCAAGATTTTTGCAAACGACGAAGAAGAATACAACGAACGCGTCGACTTCCTTTTCAAGACGCTCGACTCGCAGGGGTTCAAGGTAGACCCGAGCAACCGAAACCCGCACATGATGGTGCGTATGCCGGGTGTGCTCCGCGGAGGCAAGCAGCAGTACCTGATTGGCCTGGAACAAGGCGCCAAGAACTTCAAGGAATGGCAAGAATGGGTGGAATACTCCCTTGACGGAAAGCCGCTTATAGAACTTGCAAGCGACACCGAGGAAGCCCCGAAGAAAGACCAGACCATTGTCGAAAATATGCTCCGCGCAGGTGAATTTTTCCTGTTCACGGCACCTCCGAAAAGCGGAAAGTCCCTTGCGCTAATGGACTTAGGCCTTTCCATTTGCTATGGCGAAGACTGGTTCGGAAATACGACCTCGTCGAGCGACGTCCTGTTTATCAATTTTGAACTGACAAAATCCGTTTTCCTGAACCGCTTGTACCTACTTGGCGGCAAGCGCAACCTGAACGCGAGTACCCCGAAATTCGGTTTCCTGAACCTGCGCGGAACGGCACTTTCGCCGATCGAAACCGCCCAGCTGATTGCAAAGCGTATCCAGGGGGCAAAGCGACTCGAAAACCACGATTACCGCGTGGTGATTATCGACCCGATTTCGGCCGTGCTGCACAATCCGAAATCCACCCGACTGAACGGGGCTCCGCACCAGATCCTGATGCAGATGGTCGACACGATTATCGCCCTCACAGGGTGCGCCGTGGTGTCGTCCTGTAACCTGGACGAATACCCCTACCTCGAAGCACGTGCCGACTCGCTGATTAAGCTTTCGCCAGTGGAAGGCAGCCTGAACCTTTACCAGATTAACGGAACCTTCCGCGAATTCCCGAAGATGCTTGCAAGAGAATGCTCGTGGATCTACCCGAGATTCCTGGTTTAATTAAAAGTGAAAAAAATGAGAAACGATTTTAGAAAAAGAAGTAACAGTCCGCGCATAAACAACGTACGTCAGGGGAAGCCACAGGCAGAACCCCCGAAAGAAGAAAAGCCGGTATGCAAGGTAACGCTTTCCTTCGAGGATATCAAGCAGCAACTTGCGGCATGGGCCGAAAACGAACGCATCCCCGGAAAATTCCAGGCATGGTTTACAGCCGATGCAAACCCGGAACACGCCGACTGGCGCATTCTAAAGACCTATCGCGGCAAGCAGGAGTCGCTTACCATAGAAGCCCCCGCCCGCGACATGGAAGCCCCGGAACTTGTCACCCGCGTATTCCAGCAACTCAAAAAGGAACACCTGCACATTTTCAGCAAGGCCCTTCGCCAAATCTGGTTCCGCGCCATTGGTGACGGGCGCTACGCCATGCTTGTCCAGGTGAACCTGAAGGGGCGTTTTTCCGCTCACGGCTACAAGACCTTCATAGATTTTGTTCAAAGAAACTGTCCCGAGGTCATCAGTTGCCACCACATTCAATGCATGCCCGACCTTCCCTTTGACCCAGCCGGAACCACTCCGATGAAGGTCGAGGCGAAAAGCGCCTTCGGTAGCGACTTTATGCCGATTGGAGAAACCGGTATCAGCATGCACGTGCTTGACTGGACACCTAGAATCCGCGATGCATGGATGAACCTTCCGAAACGGATAGAAGATGCTATCCACCCCAATTCCGAAGACTGTTTCTTTGAATTCTACTCCGGAAGTTCCTTTGTCAGCGCATCGCTTTCAAGCAAGTTCAAGCGGGTCGTTTCGATGGACTGCCGCGAATACGCCATGATGTCTTCGCGCCTGAATGCCCGCAATACCGTGGACGACAACATGAAATTTGTCCGCAGCCACGTGGAGCAGGAATTTTTCCCGAAATTCTTCGGCAAGCCCGAAAACGAAGGACGGTGGACGTTCTACTTCAACTTGCCCGGTGACGAACCCCTTGCCCAGGGAGTCGCGCAGGCAGTCGCCTTTTCACGCCCCGAACGAATTCTCTTGCAGACCTCGAACCTCGAAGTGGCAGCAAGGACTATTAGGCAATTTAGGAACGAAGGCTACATGCTTCGCAAGAACATTCCGCTTTACCTGGAACCGGGTAGCGGCAAATTCGAGGTGATGTTCCTGTTCGTGCCCGACCGGGTAGGAATTCTAGGCCAGAACCCCGCACAAAAGCAGCGTTCAAGAACCATTCAGCGCCCCAAAGAACGCGTTTCTGCGCAAAAAACGCAAGAAATTCCGCATTTTAGCCAAAAAGCCCCTACTTTTAAGCAAAGAAAAGGTTAAATTATGGGTATAATCAGCCTGTAAAGGATTATTATGCGACTTTTAAAATGTGCATCCATCTGTCTGGGACTTTCCGCCTTGATCGCCTCCGCCTATATAGTCAAGGAAGGCGACACCCTTTGGGACCTGAGTGACGAATTCCTCAAGGACCCCTTCGCCTGGCCAGACCTTTGGGAAAACAACCGTCACATTCAGGATCCGCACTGGATTTACCCGGGCGACTCCATTTATCTGGGCGACAGCATCCAGGAAGGAAACGTCATCCAGGTCGAACGCAACAAGTACCCCTGTAACGCGGCCGTTTCGGACTCCGCCCTCCCCAAGGGAAAGGGTTACTCCGTGACTAACGCTGGCTGCGACAACGGCGACGAACGCAATTCCGACTTCGAAAGCATGCTCGGGAACCTCCGCGACAAGGACAAGAACAACAAGAAGAAGCCCAAGGTACAAGACGCCTACTATTACCAGCAGCGTCCGGCTCCGAAGATTTTCAACGGCTACTACCAGTTGCACGCCCCCGAAATCTACACGCTCGATTCTATCAAGAAGGATGCAAGGTTCGTTTCGATCCGTTCCGGCGAAAAGAAGGAACCCATTATCCACATTCCTGAATCCGAAGTCGTCGTGGGAATCGGCAAGAAGAATAACGACAAGCTCAAGAAAGGCGACCTGATCGAAATCATGGACGCAAAGCCCATCGAAGTTCCCGCCGCAAAGGGACACGGCTTTGCGAAGTACGCCCTGCTTCGCTTGAGTGGCATAGCAAAGATTACCGCCATTGGTGACACCCTTTCCAGGGCAAAGATCGTCACCAGCTTCCGCGAAATCAAGATCAACCAGTCAAAGGCAAGAATGAAGCAGCCCCTGAAATCGATCAACGTTTCAGGATACACGGCTGATTCCGTTGCCCGTATGGATTCTCTTGCCATGATCCGTTACGCCATGGACCCGATGCTTATCATCGGTACGTATTCCTACGTGCTGGTCGACAAAGGCGCCGCCCAGGGCTACAACACGGGTGATGCAGTCGCCATCTGGGAAGAAGACCGCACCGACGCTACGCTTCCTCCGCGCCTTCTGGGCCGTGGAGTCATTGCACGCGCCGGAGACAACGAATCGTCCGTCCTCATTCGCGAGCTCTATTCCAACAGCCGTCGCATTGAAGTCGGCCATAAAGTTTCGGTCACGCACCGAGCCAACATCGTAAAGTAACCCAATCCCTTGGTGATGGGCAATTCCGAAGTAAGGACCGGCAATGCAGGTTTCGCGAAATAATCTGCTATTCGTCCTTCTGTTTGCCGGCGGGATTGTCCTTCCTACGGCCATTTTGTCGATTCTTTCGTTCAGGAATATCCAGAACGAAATTTTTCTGGCGCAAAAGAATTTCGACGAGAACCTTTCTTCGTTCCAGAGCGAAGTTTCAGACGCCATAGACAAAGAACTTTCGAAGATATACCAGGAAACCAAGGCCGCCTCCCTGTTTCTTTACGAACAGCCGCAGGGGCTTCTCGATTTCGGGCATGCCACCGAATTCAAGTCCGTCGAAGGAATCGAGGCCATTTTCCTATTCAACAAGGGCAAACTGGTCTACCCGGACCTGTCTTCGCGAAACTTTTTCAAGTCGCCCGATTTTCCTTCCGGAACAGCCACCATCCAAGACAAGGTGCTTTTCCAAGAAGAGAGACGGGGACTCAAGGACAGCGTTTCACGAAAAATCTACCTGAACCAGCGGGGCAAGAGCCTTTCGCCTTCGCACTTCTTTTTCGAGTCTAGCGAAGAACGCATCCAGAATATCCTCGGACTTATCCGTTTCTATTACAAGTCCAAGAAATACGCCGAGACCCTAAAGCTTCTGGAGCTGCTCGAAAGCATGCACCACCCGCAGGGGTATCTCCACGCCGACCTTACCCGCGCCGTGAACCTCTTGCATTTCGAGATTCTTGTCAAGGAACACAGGCACGAGGAAGCTCAGGAATACTGTCTTTCGGTACTCGCCAAGTTCCTCGACGACCAGAACATCGACGACATCTCGTCCTCTAAGTTTTTCTTCGAATCGGCATTCACGCAAATTCTTTCATTCGAAAAACTCAGCCAGGACAAGCGAGAGGCTTTCTGGAACCTGCGCGAAAACTTCAACCGCCAGTTGGGGTACATGGACATTTTGCATAAGCACAAGGAACTGTTCCAGGAAATTTTCGACGATGACGCCACCAACAAGGAAGGCATTCTCTACCTGAATGGCGAAGACATTACCTTGTTCAAAATGTCGTATCCGTACCTTTCCGGAGACCAGGTGGTTATCGCAAAAATAGACCCCAACACCTACAGGAACAGGCTTTTAAGCAGGCTCAAAAACGTTACCCAGAGTTTCAAGAACATTCCCTTTTCCATTACCGAAAACAACAACAAGGTTCTTCTGGGTGAAATTCCCGAAAACGCCCCCATTATCGAGCAATACAGCATTTCTGAGGCTCTCGACTGGGAATTCACACTCTACGAAAAGGACATGCAGGACATTCGCAAAGAAACCAGGCACCGGATGTTCTTGATGTACGGGCTAATGCTTTTTGCCCTCATCACCGTCATATTCGGGTCTTTCTTTATGTTCCGTTTCATTACGCAGGAACGCAAGCTGCTTTCGATGAAGACAAACTTCCTTTCGAGCGTTTCTCATGAGCTAAAGACTCCCCTTACCTCGATCAAGATGTTTGCCGAGATGATGGCGCGCGGCCGTATGCAACGGGCCGAAAAGGTGCAGGAATATTCAACCCTTATCGGAAAAGAGGCTTCGAGACTCGAGAACCTGATTGGAGCCATTCTCAACTACACGCGCATGGAACACGGGACAGGCGCATTCAAGTGGGAAAAGCTAGACTTTTCGATTTGCGCAAAGAAAGTTTTCGATGCGGTCGAAGATATCGGCGTCGAAAAGGGACTCACCTTCTACACGCACTTTGAACCCAACGTATTTGTGATGGGCGACTACACGGCGCTTTACAGCCTTGTGCAGAACCTGATTGACAACGCCATCAAGTACACCGAGGCGCCCGGCGACATTACCGTCAACGTAAAAAGCGAAGACGACTGGATTGTATTCTCGGTCGCCGATACCGGCATCGGGATTCCCTCGTCGGAACAGAAGAACATCTTTAACGATTTTTACCGGGTGGGCGACGAAATGACCCGAAGCACCAAGGGTTCGGGGCTTGGGCTTGCCACCGTGAAAAGGGTCGCGGAAACCCACAAGGCAACCATTTCCCTCAACAGCAAACCGGGCAAAGGCTCTACATTCACCGTCAAGTTTAAAAAGGCAGAATAACTATGTCACAGAATTTCAAAATCCTGATTGTAGAAGACGAAGAAATTATCCGTCTGGGGCTACAGGACAACTTCGAAATGGAAGGCTACACCGTAGAAACGGCCTGCGACGGTGAAGAGGCGATTGCAAAGTCCGACAGTTACCAGCCGCACCTGGTGCTACTGGACCTGATGATTCCGAAAAAGAGCGGATTCGAAGTCTGCCGCTATATCCGAAACAAGCACCCGGAAACCTACATCATTATGCTCACGGCAAAGACCGAAGAAACGAGCAAGGTGGCAGGCCTTGAAATGGGTGCCGACGATTACGTCACCAAGCCGTTTTCGATTCTGGAGCTCCTTGCCCGCGTGAAAGCCTTCAAGCGCCGCATCGAGCCGCAGAACAACGCCACGGCCGTTGCGGTTCCCGACGTTCTGGAATTTGCAAACATCAAGGTCGACGTCAAGAAATTCGAAGCCACCAAGGGCGGCGTTCCGCTGGACCTCACCACCCGCGAATACCTGATTCTCAAGTATTTCTGGGGACACCGCGGCGAAGTCATTCTGCGCGAAGACTTGCTCAAGGAAATCTGGGGCTACACCGACGAGAACATGCCTTCGACGCGCACGGTAGATAACCACATCGCCAACTTGCGCCGTAAAATCGAGGACGACCTCGCCGATCCGAAAATCATTATCTCTGTAAGAGGAGCAGGATATAAGTTTGATGCGTAAAATAGGAGCGTCATCCTAGACCCTCGAAGAGGGGACGGAATCCAGCACTGGATACCCACCCTTCGGTCGAGAATGACTGAAACGAATAAAAATGAGCCTTAACGTTTTCCATAAGTTTCATCCTCTGAGCACGGTAACTTTACTCGTGTGGTTATGCGGGCTTGTGTCACTTGCTTTCGCCGAAAAGATGGAAGCCAACATCCAGGAAGCCCTTTACATGTTCGAAATGAAGGGCGAAATTTCAGAGGCAATCAAAATTCTGGAAAACGCCGCCAACCAGGGAGACGAAGAAGACAAGGAAAAGGCCTATTTCTACCTCGGAAAAATTCAGGACCTTTCGGGAAACAAGACCTCCGCAAACTTCTACTACAATCAAAGCCTGAACCGCACCTCGGAAACGGCCAAGGCCTACTGGCTTTCGGAAAGGGAAGCCACCACCAGCAACAATGCCGAAAATCTTGTCCGCGCTCCGCTCCACCTCAAAAGCAAGATTGCAAAGACATTTGGAAATAACCCCACCTATTTGCTGCTCCGCGACGGCACCATTCAAAAAATAGAAGATAACGCCCTTGTCAACGTGGCTAGCGACCTACCCGCAGGAATCCAGATTTTCAACATCGACCCTCAAGGAGTCTGGTTCCAATCCGCAGAAAAGGACAGCCTCGTCTTCCGCTCATTTTTTGCAAACAAGCCCAATCGAAGCTACCCGATCACAAACCTCATTCAGCTTTACGCCCAAGGCGACAAGATTGCCGTCCAAACCGAACGCGACCTTATCCTTCTGAACAGCAAGGGCATTCAAGCCCAGATTGCAGACAAATATAGCGGATGCGTTCCCGAAGGTTTCTACCCTCTCACGAGCGAATTTATCCTGAACTGTACCGACAACGCCCTGCATTTTATTTCTTCAGAAGACGGCTCTGAAAAGAGAACCCTCGCCCAGTTCGACGTCATCAAGAACATTCTGATTGACAAGGGATTCCTGTACCTGATTTCGGGAAATTTCCTGTACTGCTATTTTCCGAAACAACGCATGACGCCCCTATGGAAACAGCCCGTCAACAAAGTCGAAAGCATGATGCCCTTTGAAAACAGCATCGCCCTTCTCGAAGCATCGGGCAAGATGTCGCTCATCGACAAGAAATCTGGATTCATTCAGGTGGCTGTCCGCAGCGAGGCCTCGTTCATTTACCCCCTCGCCATGGGAACGCTCGGACTATTTTCAATCGAGGGCGCCATTACGGCTGTCGATACGGCCCTAGTACCGCTGTGGCATTTCAATTTTGCAAAGCCTATCGAACGCGCTCCCATCCACACGAACGGCAACATCTACCTTGATTTTGGTGACAACAAGCTCACCGCCCTTTCCCCGCGTTATTACGGGAAAAAGAAGCTTCAATCAGAAGTCTATGCGGGGCTTGCGGCAAGCGTTACCGAAAACGAAGACTGGGAAGAGCTCCCCCCTATTCTCGACTCGCTTTTCAAGCTCGAACCGGGAAACGCCAAGGGATGGTTCTTCAAGGCCCTGTATCTCGAAAACCAGAATGGCAATGAACACGAAAAACAAAAGGCTTGGTCAGAAGCAGTCCGCCATTCCATAAGCAACCCTCAGGTGACTTCGCTTATTCTAAACCGATACAGCAAGGTCATCGGAGCTAAATTTGTCCGCCAGCTCCCCATTTCCCCCAAGACGCTCTACCCGCAATTCTTCAGTGGAAAAAAATACCTCTACACCATCGACCCGTCGGCAGGGCGCCTCATTTGCATCAACGCCGAAAACGGCGAACTCCGGTGGTACAAGAAAATCGGAACGCTCGACAACAGCCCGGCGATAGACAACGACGAAAACACTCTCGCCATCGCTTCGGGGTACAACTTGTCCATTTACGACTTGAACCGCGAAGGAAACGCCCTTACCATACAGTTGCCGGGAAAAGCGTTCGAAACGAAAGTGACCGAAAGCGCAATCTACGTTTCGACGTGGAACGGTTTCTTGCTCAAGATTTTGAAACCCGACAACAAGCTCGCCTGGTCCCGCAAGATTTTTGCAGTCCCCTTCCTGCTCACCCATGAAAACAAGAACCTTTACGCCTGCAACCTCGAAGGAGAATTAGTCGCCTTGGATGACGAAGCCGGAACGGTCAAGGAAAATTCATCGCGCAGGTTCCCCGGACAGGTAACGCAGATGATCAGCACCGACTCCATTGTTGCGGTAGCCTCGGGAAACAATCGCCTATACCTGTTCAACCAACTGCGCAGGGAAGCCCCTCCGCTCCAAATTATCATGGACGAATCCATTTCTTCGCTACAAGCCGTTCAAGGCCAAGGTCAGAAAATGATCATGATAGGACTTGCCGACCAGTCCATATTACTTTATACAGAAACAGGGACTCCTTTGTGGAAATTCAAGAGCAGGAATTCCATTTTTCCGAAGCCATTCGTAAAAGATGGCTTTGCATGGATTGACCAAGGAAACGAAGTGGTCGCTATCTCCCTAAAGACGGGCAAGGTCGAACGAAAATTCAGTACACCGGGCGGAGCCGGAACACCATTCATTATGAACAAAACACTCTTTAGCGCATCGCCTAAGCGTCTTTTGTACGGATTTTCATTATAAATTTTCTAAACATACCCCTTTTAGCTGTAAATTTTAGCCCTTGTAAATAAAATTTGGTGGTTTTTTTATTAAAAACACACTAAATTTTATCGTTGTATCCCCAGGGAAGAAAGAGGATGAATTTGGTAAAAAAAATGAACAAGATTTATTGGATTGCAGCGGTCTGTCTCTCTGTAGCAGGGGTTGCCACGTTTGTAGCTTGTAAAGACGAAAACAAGTCGTCCGACGGATCGACCCAATCGGAATATGACCGCAGCGAGACTCTGTATATCGGAGGTTTCGACTGGGCTCCTCCTTCTACGTTTAATCCGCTGGATCACGATCCGAACTTCCCGATTGACGGAAACTGCAGAATCACCTACGAAGCCCTGCTGGTCTACAACCAGCTCGACGGTAAGCTGGAACCGATGCTTGCCGACCGCTACACCATTAGCGACGACAAGATTTCGGTGCACCTCGATCCGCGCGCCAAGTGGAGCGACGGCACCCCGGTTACGGTTGACGACGTCCTCTACACCTTCAAGATTGACTCCCTGCTCCCGACGCCGCGCCATGGCAACTGGAAATTCCTGAGCAAGGTTACAAGCGAAGGCGACAACAACATTGCCTTCTACTTTGGCAAGACCAAGAACCCCCTTATCCTTTTGAACGCACTCGCCGAAACATCCATTCTTCCCAAATCCGTTTTCGAGCCGCTCATCCAAGGGGCAAAGTCCGGCAAGGGTTACGACATGAACCGCATCACCGAGTTCAAGAACGATTCGGTACCGGTGGTTTCAGGACCGTATAACATCAAGACCTATTCTCCCGACCAGATTGTACTGGAACGCAACGACAACTACTGGGGAAACGTCAAGTACGGTGGAAAGAAAGCCGCCCCCAAGTACATCATTCATTCCCTTTACAACGGAAACAACCACTTTAACAGCGCTATGACCAAGGGCAACCTGGACATTTCGTCCGTGTTCCTGCCGCGCATCTGGGACAAGTCCAAGGACTCCATCCGTGCCTGGAGCAGAAACGAGCCCTACCACCAGCCGGGCTCTATTACGACCCTTTTCATTGCGCACCAACGTCCGCCCTTTAACGATGTCGCGCTTCGCCGCGCCATGATGCATGCCATCAACTTCGAAAAGATCAAGTCTCGCGCGGTTTCCAACTACACACCGGTTATCCAGCCGGGGTTCATCTTGCCTTTCGGCACTGAATCCAAGTATTTCAACAAGGAAGATGCCGAAAAATACGGCTACTCCTACGACATCGAAAAGGCGAAATCTATCTTGAGTAGCGCAGGCTACAGCTGGGACGAAAACGGGAAACTGCTCGACAAGAAGGGTGAACCCGTCCGCAGTTTCTCTATCGAATGTCCGCAAGGTTGGACCGACTGGGAAGATGCGATCAAGGTGATCGTCGGCTCCCTGCACGAAGTCGGTTTCTCGGCCGAAGAAAAGTTCGTCGACTACAGCGAATGGGACAAGGACCTGCGCCTTGGGACCTTCGACCTCGCCATGAAGACGCAGACCGCAGAACTTTCTGCCGCCTCTCCGTGGAACCGCTTTGAACAGGTGATGGGATCTGCCGCCTATAAGCCCACCGGTGAAGAAACATTTGCGAACCAGGGCCGCTACAAGAACGACGACGCAGACAAACTAATCCAGAAGATTCCTACCCTTTCGAACGAAAAGGAACTGGCGGATGCCTACCGCGAACTGAACCGGATTTTCATGGAAACCATCCCGGTTCTCCCCGTGATGTACCGCCCCACGCAATACTACCAGTTCTCGACCAAGCATTGGGAAAACTTCCCCACCGAAGAAAATCCCTACGCACCTCCGCAGAGTCTGGTCGTTGCCGCCGGCGTAAAGGCCCTCTGGAGCATCAAGCCCGCGAAGTAGAGTTTTTTCGCAACGAAAATGAAGAATGAGCATATTTCATTCTTCATTTTTAATTTTTCATTTATACAGCCACCCCCTCGAAGCCAGAAATAATCTATTTTTAGCGCGACACTTTTAGTGGAGGACCCTATGGGTAAGTCTCGTTTTATTTTGCCGAACGCTTTTACTAGCATGAATTTTCTGCTCGGTGTATTTGCGATATGCTGGGTAACCGGAGCATTCACGTCTTTTACAAGCGCCGACCCTATCCGCACCGGAGCCTATTTCATTTTGTTGAGCGTTCTGCTGGATAAACTCGACGGTTTTGCAGCAAGACTCGTGAACGCAAGTTCTGAATTCGGAGCGCAGTTTGACAGCCTTGCCGACCTGATTGCATTTGGCCTTGCTCCCGCCTTTACGATTTTCTTTGCCTACAAGACCATTTCCCCGGATTGGTTCCAGGCAAACGGTGCCCTCCTGATTGTAACCTTCTCGATTTACGTTCTCTGCGCCGCCATGCGTCTTGCAAAGTACAACGCCTGCGACAGCGACACCTACCATCATCACTTTTCCGGACTTCCATCTACCTTTGCCGGAGCAATCAACGCAATCCTGATTGTCCATCTCAAGTCGCACGGATTCTTTGACGATCCGAACGGGGTCCAGATGTTCCTGCCCGTATTCGTGATGCTTGTGACCGGCATCCTGATGGTCTGCCCGCTTTTCCTCCCCAAGCTCCAGCCCCGCAAGAATCAGCTGCTGAATATCGGCCAGGCAATCCTGATTGTGATTACTTACATCTGCGGTTTCATGTTCATTTCGGACAAGATCCCGTTCATCACCGAATACCTGCTGGTCCTCTGCTCCACCTACCTGGTCGTAGGCTTTGGCATGGGCCTTGTGCAGCGCAAGAAGATTATCGAAGAAGCGAAAGAAGGGAAATAAAATTCTCGCCGTAGCGGTCAAATAACGCTTCTAGCGACATTCGAGGAAGTTCCAGGGTAATGCACTCTGGACTTTTTTGTTTGCCGGGGAGACAAGTTTCCTTGCACCAGGTTCCAAGACTACCCGGCGTGGGGTAACCGATATCGGGCCGCCACGGGAGTCCGAACGTTTCACAAAGGGACTCTACCAAGGGAGTACGCTCGGGAGCATCGACGCAAGCGATTGGTGCATGCATCGAAAGGATGGTGTCGGGCGAAAGTTTTTCAATGAGGTTGAGCAGAGCTACCGTTTCGAGTTCACTCGCAGGAGCGATACCCGGAGAAAGCCTTGTATCGCGAGGAGCTTCCAGAACGGACCTGCAGTAAACCGCCTCGGCACTCCAGTTGGATGTCGGAAAGTTGCGGTTCAGGTCTACCCCGTTCGCGTTACAACGGGTGCCAAGCGTCATGCCGTCGGGATTTGCGCAAAGGACAAAGGCCACGGACTTGAACGGGTTATCGAATGCACGGAGGCAACGACTCAGGAGAAACGTTGTCTCGGGTTCTTCTCCGTGGATTCCAGCGATAACCAACAGACTGCACGGGCCAGTACAGGGAATATAGCGAAGCGCCGTTCCGAGAGCAGAGCGACCGTATTCAGAAAAAGGGAGAAGGAGAGAGGAACGCATAGGAATCTAAGTTCTAAATAAAATAGGGGTAGATGTATTCCTTTGCAAGTTTGTCCAAGTTATCAAGCAGCGCCGACTTGCAGGCGATATCGGTTTTCTCATAGATGCTGCGGAGGTCCTTCAGCGAAAATTCTTCAAGGTATTTCCGCGACGTAGGCAGATGCGCGATGTGCCATTTTTCGGGTTGAATTTTTCCACGGCCAGGCACAAAGACGCGCTCGAAGCCGAAGGACTCCCCCGCCCCGATCAGTTCCGTGAGCTTTTCATGAAAGGGGCGGAACATGCCGTCACATTCAGCGGGCGTCAATTCGACCTCGTAACCGACCGGACAGGCATTTGCGTCAACTACGTCGAGGTCGGTTCCGAGATGGTGACGGCTTGCTCCAGGGAGCGCCGACCACGTGAGGATGGCATACATCAGCTGCTCTTCGTCTGCAGGGCGCTCCATGGGGAGTCCTTCGGCGGAAAGCAGTTTGAGTTCGCCGCTTGCCTTGCGGTTCCAAATCGAAAGCTGCCGTTCAAAGGGGCGGTAAGCCGATTCAATACGTAGCGCAAAACCTTCGCGGGCAAACGATTCCTTCAACTTGTTAAAGTCTCCAAGAATTCCTTTGTCTACAATATAGCCGTCGACTTCTACAAAATCGGAGCAGTCTACCGGTCGCAAACCATAGCAAGCGCGGGCCTTTTCCGGTATATCAAAATTCATCAAACATGCCCTCCCATCTTTTCGATCAAATCAAGCCACAGTTTTGTCGTTGCCTTCTTTTTCCGGGAAACCGTCTTTTTCTTGCCGATCACCTGCGACACGGCATCGTTCAACGGCGACGGGTTCGCATGGGTCCACGCAATGGCCAAGGCATCGGAAGCATCGAGCGGAAGGTCGCCACCGTTTATTCCCAGGCGGGCAAAAATCATATTCGCCACCTGTTCCTTGGAAGCCCCGCCATCACCCGTTATCGCCTGTTTAACTACACGCGGGCTGTATTCGCTATAGCTGAGTCCTCGTTTGCGGCAGGCTACGAGAATGGCCCCGCGAATATGCCCAAGCACCAGGGCACTCCGCGCATTTTTTGCAAAAAAGACACCTTCCATGCCAAGCGACACCGGATGGTATTTATCGAGCAGGCGTTCCAATTCCGATACAATATGCAGCAAGCGGTCTTCAAGTGCGTTTGCCGCCGGTGCATGAAGCACCCCATATTCAAGAACGCGAACTTTTTTTTCGTCCGTCTCTAAAAATGCATAGCCGGTTGTTATGGAACCGGGGTCAATCCCGAGAATAATCATAGTCTAAAAAGTAAAAAAAAACTAGATTATCTACTAGAAAATACGAGGGTCCTTATGCTTATCGATCAAGAACATGCAGGAATCATTATGCGAGCGAAAACTCATCCGCGCCAGCTGGGGATTCCCCTAAGCCGCTGGGGCAGGAACCTGATTGCATGTTGCCCATTCCATTCTCCCGAAGAAACATCGCTGTTCTTTTACGATGCACTTGGCTACTGGCGTTACCGCTGCCTACAGTGCGGAAGCGAAGGCGACCTGGTCGAATTCGTGATGCGCAGCCGATTCAACGGAATGGACGAACCTTCGGCAAGGGCCGAGGCGGTCGACTTTTTAGGTTCACTGGAGCAGGACCACGATACTCAACCCCAGGAAGAACATCCGTGGATAAAGGAAATCGGCGGGGAAAAATCCAAGGTACTCGAAAACTTCGTGCGCTACTGCCACTGGGCCGCCTGCAAGAGCCCCTCTTCGGCTGAATTCTTGGCGGCACGCGGCTGGAACATTGGACAGGCCCAGCTTTACGGACTCGGCTACTACAGCGGCGACCCGGAACCCTTTATCAGCTACTGCATGATGTCGGGTATCGAACGCCACCAGATCAGTTTCTACCTGGATAACCTCGAAGCCTACCACGAACCGCGCATCACCATTCCCGCTCGCAATTCCAAGGGGCTAATCCACTCCGTTTACGGACGCGTCCTGGACGATTCCGACAGTCCGCACACCTATGTTTCGTACGCATCGGGACCAAGCGACATTCCCTTCAACATTCAGCCAGACATCGAAAAGCCTGTCATTGTCGAAGGATTCTTCGATGCTCTTACCGCCGACCTCGCCGGTATTCCCGGAGTCGTTTCGACGCTGTACCAGGAAATTAGCCTGAGCCACCTCTACAAGCTGAAAGCTTGCGGGGCCGAATCGGTAACCGTCATCTTGCGTCGCGAACAGGACAGACGGGAGCAGGAATTCCGCATCCAGAAATACCTGAAAATGGCAGAACAACTCGATCTGAAGTTCAAGTCGATTGTTCTTCCGAAGGGCGAAACAGTAGACGAAGTAGTGCGCAAGAACGGCGCCGACCAGCTTATTTCGCTGGTGGCTCAGACCGAAGAAGATACGGTTCACACCCACCGCCGCTCCATGCTTTTGCAAGACATCAAGGAAAACTTCGACACCGCCATGGGATGCCCCCCAGACGTAAGCGTGGGCTATGCGCTGAACACGTTTCCGAAACTCACGCAGGAAATCGACGGTATCCAATCTGGTTGTTTCTACGTTTCGTCCAAACCGTTCGGTCTCAAGACAACGCTCCTTTCTAGCTTCGCCCTGGACCTGCTCCAAAGCAATCCGAAACTAAAGCTGATCTACATCGCCCTTGAAACTCCGCGCCGCCAAATTTTTGACAGGCTCGTCGCGATGCTGATTGGCGAATCGGTACTGACCGTACGCAAACAAAGCGAAGACGAAGCGGTGAACCAAAAGATTCTGGAAGCAACCCGCGACCTGATGGCCTACGTGCGGGGCAACCGCCTTGAAATCTGGGAAGACCAACCCGCATTCGACAACCACGAACTGTTGAATACGCTGAAAGAAGAAGTCCGCGAGCACCCGAACCTGGTCGTCATTATCGACGGCATCGACCACCTGAAGGTTTCCGACCATATCGACCTTTCGGATATCCATGAACGCCGCTCCTCAGTCATTTTGGACCTGTACAAGGCGCTCGATATTCCCATCTTTGTCGGAGGCGAACTGATTGATTCGGAACAGGGCCTTGTAGGGCCGCGCGCCTACCTGCGCGATGCCGACGCCATCTACTGGCTGGAATCCAAGGGTGGAAACCTCTTCCTCACGGTCGATTCCAAGCGCCTCGGCAGCAACCAGCTTTACGAAGGAAACCTTTTGATCGATCAGCTTTCGAACAAAATGCAAGAAGAGCCCTGGAACTCCATCGACTAATCGCCATGTTTACCATTGTCGATTTCAACAACTTCTGGAGTCCTTCGGGCGGAGGCGTCCGTCGTTACCATCTGCAAAAGATGGCCTTTTACGAGAACCTTTCGAAAGGAGCCGCCGAAACGGACGTGCTTTCGGTTTTCGTGATGCCGGATTCCAAGACCTATACCGAGAAAAAGAGCGAAAACCTGATTATCGAGCATGTCGAAGCCTACCGTTTTCCGGGCAAGTGGGAATACCGCTTTATCTGGAGACCTTCGCAAATCGAGCCGATTCTCAAAAAATACAAGCCCCAGGTCATCGAGGTGGGGTCACCCTACCTGCTCCCGACCATGGTCCGCAGGGCCGCAAAAAAAATTGTCCCCGAAGCCGTTTTGCTGAGTTTTTGGCACGCAGACTTTCCGGTGACCTACGTGCAGCGCCCCGTTGCAAACAAGTTCGGCAAGGCGTTGGGGAATTTCTGCAAGAACGCAGCCTTCTGGTACGCACGGCAGGAATTCAGACGTTTCGACGGCATCCAGGTTTCTTGCAACGAAGTCCTGAGGAGGCTCGACAGACACAAGCTCCCGACAAGCCACTGGATTCCGCTCGGATGCGACATCCAGATGTTTTCACCCGCCAAGCGCGACGACGCCCTGGTGCAAAAACTGAAAGACGGCAACCCCGATAGACTCACGATATTTTTCCCGCACCGGTTCTGCGAAGAAAAGGGAATCGAACTTTTACTCGGCGCCTACCCCATTCTCTGCGAAAAACTCGGATGCGAACCGGCACTCATCTTTGCAGGTACGGGGCCGTACCTGCCGCAAGTACAGGACGCCGTCGAAAAGTATAAGCATATCGAGTACGCAGGATTCATCTCGTCCATCGACGAAATGGCTAGACATTACGCAAGCGTCGACCTGGGACTCGCCCTTTCGGGCTGGGAAACCTTCGGGCTTTCGATTCTTGAAAGCATGGCCTGCGGAAACGCCCAGATTGGAGCCTCAACCGGGGCCGCCGCCGAACACATCACCGAATCGGGAGCAGGAATCGTCCTCAGGGAACGCACTCCGCAGGCGCTCGCCAACGCCATCGTAGAACTTTATCACTCCGACATGGCAGCGATGAAAGAAAAAGCTCGCGCCTATGCCGAAAAATTCAGCTGGAACGACTGTTTCAAGCGCCAACTGGAACTTTATAAACAAATTTACAACCAAAAGAGGAAAAAATGATCCGTCACATTGTATTCTGGAAATTGAAAGCCGAAGCCGAAGGCGCCTCCGCCAAGGAGAACGGTCAAAAGATGGTCGATGCATTCCACGCCCTTGCAGGAAAGATTCCCGGCCTTCTGAGCATCGAATCGGGCCTGAACTTCAACAAGGCAGAAACCGGCAACGGTGACATTGAATACGACGTCGCCCTCGATACGACGTTCCACACCAAGGCAGCCCTCGACATCTACCAGAACCATCCCGAGCATTTGGCCATCGTCTCTTTCGTGAAGAAAGTCGTGACCGAACGCCGCGCCGTAGATTTTGAGTTCTAGCAGAAACAGGTGTCAGGAATCAAGAATGAGGTCAGCGCAGCGACCCGGACCACAGCCTTGAAGACAGTCTTAATGTACAGAAAATCCCTCGGTCTAACCGAGGGATTTTTAGTTCTTATTTAACGTGATAGAGCCGCGCAATCGCGGGGGGCTTATTACGTGTGAGCGTCGACCCATTCAGCGTTCTTCTTGCAAGCTTCGACAGACTTGTCGAATGCAGCCTTTTCTTCGGCGCTCATCTTGACTTCAAGAATCTTTTCGACACCGTTTGCACCAACGACAACCGGCACGCCGCAGTAGAGGCCGTTCACGCCGTATTCGCCGTTCAGCTTGGCAGCGCAAGAGAACACGCTCTTCTTGTCGAGGAGGTAAGCTTCAGCCATGTGAATAGCGGAGGTAGCCGGGCTGTAGAAAGCGGAGCCGCGACCGAGGAGGTTCACGATTTCGCCACCTGCACCAGCGGTACGCTTTGCAAGTTCAGCAAACTTTTCCTTGCTCATGAGCTGAGAAACCGGGATACCGCCGACAGAGACGCATTCCATGATGGAAACCATCGTGTCGCCGTGGCCGCCCAT